>JAFGSO010000078.1 GCA_016934605.1 Calditrichota bacterium
ACAACCAGGGCACCAATGAATCCACCGCCGTCTATAGCAGATCGGAAAATTTTGAATTCAGATTTACGGAAAATATTGCTGATATTCCGTATCTTCATATCGTATCGCAGGTCGGGCTTATCAGAACCATAAGTTTCCATGGCATCACTGTAGGGCAGCTTTGTAAAAGGAACAGGAATTTCCTTATCCAGTAGTTCCCTGAAAACAAGAGCCATGTATTGTTCTACCACCTGCATCACATCGTTTTCATCAACAAAGGACATTTCAACATCTACCTGGGTAAATTCCGGCTGTCGGTCTTTACGCAAATCCTCATCCCGGAAACACTTGACTATCTGAAAATATCTGTCGAAACCGGCAATCATCAGAATCTGTTTATAAGTCTGGGGGGATTGCGGCAGAGCGTAGAATTTGCCGGGATGAATACGTGACGGGACGATGAAATCCCTGGCTCCTTCCGGAGTACTTTTGGTGAGAAACGGGGTTTCGATCTCAATAAATCCCTGATCACTGAAGAATCTGCGGGTGAGCTGTGCCAGCTGATGCCGAAGCATCAGATTCTGCTGCAAAACCGGTCGACGGAGATCGAGGTATCGATATTTGAGACGCAATTCTTCGGATTTCTCCGCATAATCTTTAAGTTCGAATGGCAGCATTTTGCAGGGATTCAGAATTTCAAGCTCGGAGCAGACGACCTCAATGTCGCCGGTTTTCATTTCTGGATTTCTGGCTTCAGCAGGTCTTTCCCGGACTTTGCCCCTCACGGCAATAACAAATTCGGATCTCAGCTTTTTGGCCTGGTCATAGATGTCCCTGGAAATTTCAGGTGAGAAAACTGCCTGCGTCAGACCGTACCTATCCCGCAAACCAATGAACAGGACACCCCCAAGATCTCTCCAGTTATCCACCCATCCGTTGAGAATTACTTCCTGCCCGGCATTGGACAGGTTCAGTTCACCGCAGGTACATGTTCTTTTGAGCTTCAAACCATTCCCCGATTTCATGAAACAAAAAATTTAATGAGCCCGTCCGCAGGAAACAAGTATTAAGAAAAACGTAAAACATCATAAAAAAAACCGCGATGTATATACATCGCGGTTGAAAAAAGTGCCTCCATCACATCAAAACTGTCATCCGAAAATGAACTTGGTACGGATGGTAACAATTCCCTGTGCGCCTTTCTGAGCCGGGAAGGACCAGCGCCGTACAGCGCGGATAATGCATTGCTCCACTTTACTATTATTTAAAGTGGAATTCATTATGTTTACCGCTCCAACCTTTCCTGTGGGAAGAATATCGAAGCTCAACATGATATCTCCCCGGAGGTTGGGATCGAGTTTGAGTTGGGATTGATAGCAGTATTCCACTGAAGATTTATTCTGGTTGATAATGGCGTCAATAACCTCCGGATCCCGTTGTGAGGAGCCTGCTCCGGTACCAGTCACCTGTGTTTCCTGAGCCAGTTGTATTGACCCACGGCGTGTCACGGAAGTTCCACCGCTGGCACCTGTGCCGCTGATGAGGTCATCGATTCCTGTTTCACCGACTTCTCCTCCAAAACCACCGCCTTTAGCAAGCCGGGTCCGTTGTCCCCGGCCGGTGGCTGCCTGCAGGGCTGCGGTACCTGCCACCAGATCGCTGGCGTTTGCCAGACCGGAACCGCTGCCGCCTGCTTCACCAAGAATGTCTGCATAAGCAAGAGACCCGGATCCGCTACCGCCGGATGCGGTAAGTGCAGCCAGCACGCCATAGCCAGCAGCCTCCTGTTCCATCTGGCTGCGTTTGGCTCTTCTGGCTCCTACTCCGGCGCGCTGTCTTCTGACACGATCGGATGAAGATTCTCCAACCAGCCGTTGCGTCTGTTCAGCGATTTCCTCTTCCTCTGCAGCACCTGCAACCTCTCCGGTTCCTGCCAATCCTTCTCCTTCCCCTTCTGCCGGCAATTCTTCAGGAGTGATAATTTCTGCGTAAAGGTTTTGCAGATAACTTTGTTTCATTCGCTCTTTTGCCTGTTCGGACATCGTCCACTCGCGGTTACTCATGTACAGGGCGAAAGCGTAGAGTATTACCCAGGTAATCAGCAAAATTGTATAAAATCTTTTATCAAAGATATCCCAGAATCCTTTTTCGAACTCTTTAGGGAATCCGGCTAATCTGAACCCTTGTGGTCCTCCAGAACCCGCTTGGATAAAATTTGGGTTTTTTTTGGTTTCTGCCATGATTTAAGGTCCTCTTATCCTGTATCTCTATTTTAGCTGCTTCTAAAAACTCTCCTGATATGTCAGCAATCGCAGCTTATTATATTCTGACTGCCCGCAGGTATATAAAACTTTAACCAGCACCTGGAAGGGAGTATTCTCATCAGCCTGTATAATTACCTCATGGTTAAATGGTTTTCCATAGCGGATTTCATCTTCCTGAGCCTGTCTGGATAATTGGGTCAATCTCGCATACAGAGGATTGATCAGGTTTTCCTCCTGAGGTAAATCTTTCAGATCCATCAGAATATCATTTCCAATTATAATGGAGTGACGGGTTACAGAAACGCTCAGTTCCTTTTTGGGTTGCTCGTTACTGGCGGAGAAGGGCAATTTCAGATCCTCTGATGGAGTCATAATCTGCCCGGTTGTGGAATAGGTTTTTAGCAGAAAAAGGAGGATAATCGTCATCATGTCCATCATTGAATTGAGATTCAGTTCGTCTTTTTCCATGCTTAAATGTTTTTTCCGACGCGAAGGCACATAGGCCATAGGTAATCCCTTCCTTAATTATTTATATGACAACCTGTCCAATGATGATCTGTGGAAATAATTCCTGAACATCATTCTGATCATCAAAATAGAAAGTGACATGATCCATGGTTTTGATCACATATTTGTACGGAATATCCGCTTCAGCAGTTAAAATAATGGCACTCTTATCGCTGAAATCTGTTTCTAAAACCTTCTCTTTCACTTCTATGAGTTTTTTCCGCAATTCTTCATAATTCAGTGAACCGTCTTCATTTAGCGGAATTGTGGGAGGAGCTCCCTCTTCCTTACTTTCCGCACCCATCTGAAGAAATCCGCTGGCAGAACCAATATAGAAACCCTTTTTGGAGATGATAACGTTTAATCCTACACGCTTTTCCAACTCCATAGGTTTATCCATTTCTGCATTTCCTCCACCCGCAGTTTTAGGAGGAAGATTTAGCTGTTTGATAGCCAGTTTAGTCCACACAGATCCAGCCAGAAGTAATGGGATCAATACCACCATCAGATTCATCACAGGCTTGATATCCAGTTTCATTTCTTCAATTTTCCGGGTCCTGCGCAAAGATGGTTTGTAAGCCATAATTGGAAATCCTTATAATTTTAACGACTACCGGTAATTAAATTAATCAATTTTACCAGATGCTCATCCATTTCATCAATGATCTGAGTGGTCTTGTTCTGCAGAACATTATAGACAATCAGAGTTGGAACTGCAACGGCAAGGCCAAAAATGGTGGTGTTCATGGCAATGGATATACCCTGTGCCAGAACACGAGGTTTATCCGCTTCAGGAATTTCGGTGCCTCCTACTGCTTCGAATGCAATGATCAGACCGTAAATAGTACCCATCAAACCGGTAAGAGTAGCCACATTGGCAAGCATGGACAGATAATTGGTTCGCTTCTGAAGGCGCGGTATAACTTCCAGCGTACCTTCGTCAACCGCATTTTGAATGGAGCGAAAATCAAGTGTTTCACTCTCGGCAACTTTTTTTAGGCCGGCCAGAACAACATAAGGAAGCGCCTTTTGTTTTCCCTGCTCAGCCAGACTAATCGCCCTTTTGATATTGCCACTGGTCACCAGTTTGCGGATTTCCATCATAAACTTATCTGCATTCACATTACTGCGAACCATTACATAATACGTTCTCTCGATAGCAATAGCCAGAGCGATTATAAACATTATCAAGATGATCCACATAAAAACCCAACCCGAAGACGATAGACTGAAGGTTTCAAAGAAACTTTTCCAGAAAGAGATTGCGGAACCCATAATTTAAATCCTCCTTACAATTTACATTTATAGTCTTAATTGATCATTCGTCTAAAATCTTTTCTTCTTTAGCAGTGTTTCCATATTTTCAACAGGTTTCACTTTTCCGCTGGTAATTGGTTCATAAATGATTTCTCCTGATTGAACCGACAATTCAGCGGAGAAGGATTTTTCGGCTGATAATTGCTTGAAATCTGGGGTAATCCGACGATCGAACATCCTCACCTGAGGCAATTCCATCCGTGCAGATATCGTATAGGTTTTCCCGAGCGCAGTCAGATCAATCACATTGCTCTCCTGCTGACTCTGCCGGTTGTCCTGATCGGGTTGTTCCTGGGCAAGGCCCGCCTGAACAAAAACGAAACCTGCCAAAATGTAAATCCAGATTAGTCTCATCAGTCAGTTCCTCTGTATCTATTGAGGTAATATTCTGTTTTTATTTAAAACAACAAGTTTTTTCAGGGTTGCCTCATCAACATTTTCCGCAGCCTTCCTCCGGATTCTCTCTGCGGCAGCAGTGATTTCACCCGGCAGCATCTCAAGCTGCATGTAAAATCGCAAGCCATAATGGGGCGC
>JAFGSO010000079.1 GCA_016934605.1 Calditrichota bacterium
AATATCGTCAAAAAAAAGATCATGACCGCGATGAAATTTTGAGAAATATACATTTTCATGTTCTCAGAATTAAAAATGATGAGTTAGAAGATATAAATAAGGTGCTTGGTAGAATTGAAGAATTTATTAGCATTATTAGCGACCTCTAAACCCAACCCCTTCACCCGCCGGCTGGGGAAGGGTATGAAAAAGAGGCATGATTAAAAAGATACTGAAATCAAAAAACATGCACGAAAACCGAATAGAAATTGCACGAAAGATAAGATATTAAGAAAATTAAAATCTCATATTTTCACAATAATGAAAGAAGAGTTCGAAGATAACAAACAGATATTAAGATAATGAGATACATAGAAGCAATAAAGCGGCCCCTAACCTCAACCCCTTCCCCAATCGCCAGGGTAAGGGGTACCTGCTGTTTGAATAATCACCCATAACCCCAGGAATTCCCATGGAAGACTTGAAAAAACAGATTTACAAAGAGTTCAATACCGTCGAAGGTGCAGAGAATCTGGAGGTGGAAACTTTCCAGGGTAAAAGGCCCATCCTACTCATTTCCGATTTTTCATTTTCGCCTCCTACCGATGTCTGGGAAACAGAAGAGAATGTGATGGTGATTATGGAAATTTCCGGGCTTTCACTGAAGGATTTCGCCATCCGGTATCGTGACGGGTATCTGGTAATTGAAGGCAAACGGCATGATATAAGGGAGAAAGACCGGGTTAAAATCATTAAATACTATAAAAAAGAGATTGATACCGGCACCTTCAGGGTGCGAATTAAGATGAATACCCGGATTATGCGAGAAAAAATCAGGGCATCTTATGACAATGGGCTTCTGACAGTTACTCTTCCCAAAATTCCGGTAGCGGGAAGCGGCGGGAATCAGGATAAACCTATTCCGGTCAATTCATAGTCATTCATCCTGATGTTGGAAATTCTCAGGTAAAGAACAGGACAAATATTATGGCAGGAACCAGAAAAGTGAATAAAAAGAAACAGATTCAGGGAGAACCCATCCTGATTCTTCCGGTGCGACACATGGTAATTTTCCCGAACGTTATTTTCCCGCTTTCCATGGAAGATCCAGAGCTGATTGAGCTTATAAATGAAGCGCTGATCAACCGGAGCGATGTCGGAGTATTTACTGAAATGGAGCGTCCGGACAAACCTTACCAGGTCTATAAAATCGGTACCAGAGCATCGATTCTGAAAATGTTTCATCTGCCGGATGGCAGTATCCGGTTTCTGATTCAGGGCAGTGAGCGGATCAGAATCAAGAAGCTGGTTCAGAAATCCCCTTTCATGGTAGCAGAGGTGGAACAAGTTCCCTTGAAAGTTGAAAATACTCTGGCCTGTGAAGCCCGGGTGCGAACCATCCGCTCCCTGTTAAAAACGCTGACATCACAATCCCAGGCAATACCGCAGGATTATTACCAGACTATCTCTTCACAGCGAAATATGGCCAAGTTTGCCGACTCCCTGGCCTCCAATCTGGAAATAAGTACCAGGGAACAGCTGAAGTTGCTGGATTTTCCCTCTCTGGATAAGCGGCTGGAAATGCTACTGGAAATCCTGAACCGTGAACAGAAAATCCTGGAGATTTCCGATGAGATTCAGCGCCGGGTCAATTCCCAGGTAAACAAATCGCAGCGGGAATTTATTTTGCGTGAACAGATGCGGGCAATCCGTGAGGAACTGGGAGAGGATGAGGAGGATGAGGAGGAAGATTGGGAGGCCGAAATTGAAGGGTTGCGAAAGCAGATCAAAAAATCCGGTATGCCCGATGAAGTCGAGGAAGTTGCTCTGAAGGAGCTGGAGCGTCTGGAGGAAATGTCACCCATCGCTGCTGAATATACCATCACCCGAACCTATGTGGACTGGCTGCTATCCCTTCCCTGGAGTGTGGAAACACCGGATAATATGGATCTGGACAATGCCAAGAAAATTCTGGATGAGGATCACTATGGTCTTAATGACGTGAAAGATCGGATTCTGGAGTTCCTGGCCATCCGGAAATTGAGGAAACAATCCAAGGGGCCCATTCTTTGTTTCGCCGGCCCTCCGGGAGTGGGAAAGACCAGCCTGGGACGATCCATCGCCAGAGCTATGGGACGAAAATTTGTCCGTTTCAGTGTGGGCGGTATCCGGGATGAGGCGGAAATCCGCGGTCATCGCCGTACCTACATCGGCGCTTTGCCGGGGCGGATTATTCAGATGATAAAAGAAGCCGGGACCTCCAATCCGGTTTTTATGCTGGATGAAATCGATAAAATCGGATCAGATTTCCGGGGAGACCCTTCCTCGGCATTGCTGGAAGCGCTGGATCCCCAGCAGAACAGGGATTTTGTTGATCACTATCTGGATGTTAAATTCGATCTTTCCCGGGTGATGTTTATCACTACCTGCAACGTTCTCTATAACATCCCGCCGGCTCTGCTGGACCGCATGGAAGTGATCGAACTCCCGGGCTATATTACGGAAGAAAAAGTCCAGATCGCCAAACAGTATCTCATACCCCGGCAGATTGATGAAAACGGGTTGAAAAAGAGCCAGATTAAATTCAAGACGGGGTCGATCAATCATATTATTTCAGAATATACCGATGAAGCAGGTGTGAGAAATCTGGAGCGCGAACTGGCCCGAATTTGTAGAAAGGTGGCCCGCCGGGTGGCGGAAGGACAGAAAGAGACCACGACTATCGCTATCCCCGATGCGGTAGAATTCCTGGGTCCGCCCCGGACCTTTCAGGAAATTGCCGGAATAAAGGATGAAATCGGCATTGCCACCGGTTTGGCCTGGACCCAGGCCGGCGGTGAAATTTTGTTTATTGAATCCACTGCCATGAACGGCGGTAAAAACCTGATGCTTACCGGGCAGCTGGGGGAAGTGATGCGCGAATCTGCTCAGGCAGCGTTGAGTTATATCCGCTCCCATGCCGAACGCTATCAGATCGATCCGGAATTTTTTCAAAAACATGATGTGCATATCCATATTCCCTCCGGGTCGGTACCAAAGGATGGACCATCAGCCGGAGCAACCATTGCTACCTCGCTTCTTTCCCTGCTCAGTCACAAACCGGTGCGTTTCGATGTGGCCATGACCGGTGAAATATCGCTGCGGGGCAGGGTGCTGCCGGTGGGCGGTATCAAGGAAAAGGTACTGGCTGCCCGACGGGCCGGTATCAACACCGTTATTCTTCCGCAAAAAAATGAAAAAGATCTGCTGGAAGTGCCCGATAAGATCCGCTCCAGGATGAAATTTATTTTTGTGGAAAAATTGAATGAAGTATTTGAACATGCCATCCGTAATTCCCAAAGCCGGGAGAAAGACAATCGTGTGCCAAAAAAGAGGCGGAATGATCGTGAAGATACTGAAAAGTCCTGAAAAGCGGTAGGTTTATTTACGATATTGTTTAAGCCATCCCGGCAGACCAGGATCACTCAGTACATCAGTTCGTAAATTCAATGACGTATTAAAATCCGGGTAGCCGTGTTCCCGGAGATCACAGTG
>JAFGSO010000080.1 GCA_016934605.1 Calditrichota bacterium
CAGAACCAGCTTCAAATCAAGGAACATTAGTGAATTGTTCGTTATTGACTTATATCAAAAAATTTCGGAGCTAAGGCAATAATCATAAAACTTATTTATATTGGACAGCAATGATATATGCACTAAACTGAGCCAAGGACATTATTATTATACATTTTAAAATATCCCTACATATCAGAATTCAGCCATCATTGGATTCTTACGAACCGAATAAATGTCTTTTATAATATTTTTTCCGTTTTCAAATACCAGGTAGCTGTACTTGCCATAGTGGCTCAATAGAGTAGCAATTCTTCCGGTTTTACCATTTCCCCCGACGGCAATAATACAGGCATTCTGATTTTCATTGGCTGTTCTCCCGGCAAGTACCACCACCTCGTCCGGCTGCGGTACCGGTTGTTCATTCAGCACTATTGTATTTTCCTTCAGTTGCCACTCATCCTGTTCCTGCCAGTCGATTTGCCTGATTAAACTGTTCTCAACCGGTGTGCCCAGCAGATATAATGAACCTGTTTTTAGC
Organism: Calditrichota bacterium; assembly: GCA_016934605.1. Lineage (GTDB taxonomy): Bacteria > Calditrichota > Calditrichia > RBG-13-44-9 > RBG-13-44-9 > RQOF01. The sequence goes on from JAFGSO010000080.1 coordinate 521, forward strand.
TCACGCATAGAAAGATCGGCGGCACTTTCGATTGTCAGATTTGTTTCACCTTCAGAGAAAATTTCTGCAAACCTACGGTACATTTCCAGCCTGCTGGCAGAACAGTTATCAGGCAGGACTACCAGGGCATTTTCCTGTGCATACATTTCTGCCAGACTGGGTGGTATTTCAGATAGAGATAAAGTTCTGAATACATCATAATTCGGATCGATAATCAGATGCACCGGATCCTCTGTTAAAACGAAATTGTATTGTTGTTCACTATTCTCCAGCCAGACTTCTCTGATCTCGCTTGATGAATCCCGATAGACAATTTCCACTGGAACCAGCAGCCGGTACAGATCATTCTGTTCCTGACGTAAAGTGAACCACAGAGAACCGTTTTCTTCTTGAGCGGACACCAGTGTAAGTCTCGGACCCCCCTTCCTGTTGATCCATTGATCGAAGAACCAGGTTAAATCACTTTTAAAAGTCTTTTCGGCACTCAATTCAATATCGGGCCATCCTGCTTCTTTAAATTTATAATTTCTGTAAAAATCCCGGAATATTTCATAAAATAATGAATCCCCAACAATCTGCCTTAATTGGTGGAAAACCATGGCGCTTTTTCCATAACCGATAGCCCGTGATGCACTTTCTGTTCGTTCTGTGAAGGAATTGAGTGGGAAATCCTTATGATCTTTAACATACACCGTGAAATCCCTGTTCAGATCCCTTCGGTAGTCTGCCGCCTCAGCCGGATTCTTCATTTCCTTATAATAATGGTCCGCGTAATAGGTGGTTAATCCTTCACACCAGTTACCGGTTTCGTATTTTACATACACTGAATTTCCCCACCAGTTGTGAGTGATTTCGTGGCCCAGGGAAGTGTGGATAATAAAAGGGAGTCGTATAACCTGACTGCCCAGCAGTGTATACGAGGGCATTCCGTATCCCGTGGGAAAAAAGTTTTCCACCACGGCAAATTTGGAAAAAGGATAGGGGCCAATCAGATCTTCATACATTTTTACATAACGCTGTGAGGCCTGAAGATAAGAATCAGACAGATCTTGCGATTCCGGGAAAAAATAGGTGTAAATATCCACTTCACCGGAAACGGTTTTTCCAACCATGTACCGCGAACCCACCAGATGCAATCCGTCAGCCGGATAGTCTGAAAGCCATCGGGTATATCGGCGGTCTCCCAGTATCTCCTCTCTCATCAGTTTACCCTGGGTGAGCATCTGAAGGGTATCCGGAGTGACTACGGTTACATCGAAATGCAGTAATTCATTCGGCAGAGCAGGGTACCAGAAATACGCGGGGCTCATAAACACCCCTTTTTCACCGATATAAGCTTTTACTTCGTAGGCAATGTATTCCCTGGAAAATGCGGCCTTATCTACTGAGTCTGAAGCACTTAGCAGATATGCAATCTCAATTTCGCCATCTTTAAAAGGAGTCTGCGGTGATATAATCAATTCTCCGGCCAGATTATACTCATTTTTGTATGCAGAATCTTTTTCACTCAGAAAAAAATTCAGGTCTGTGTCTCGCAGAAATTGGAATTTTAGCGATTCGCCGGACTTTTTCACCGAAATTTCCCGAACATTTTTATTTAACAGGAAACGCAATTCCCGTACAGGTTCAATCGAAGAGAGTTTTATTTTGCTCTCGATCAGGGCGGTACTCCGGGAGGGATAAAGCTGTATCTGCAGTGTCTGTTTCTCCATGCTGTAAGGAAATTCTTCTGCCCGGATCAGTGATATTAAAAAAAATATTATTAAAAACGACAGCGATCTCTTCCATAGCGGTATCATGAATTTCCTTTCTTTATTCATCAATGACTAATTTTTCCGGGATAACTCGCCCACCTGTTTCAAAATAGAATGATCTTCCGGTAAGTATTTCCTCATATAATTTCTGCTGAGTTCCCAGAAACTGGATGCTTCACTGGTTAAATTCCGATGATAGGCAATATTGCCTTTAGACCAGTAAATATTTGCCAGAGCTTCATCCCAGTTTTCATATTTTAGAATCATCCGATCGAAAAGAGAATCGGCAAATTTGAAATGTCCGGAGCTGACAATATACTTTTCAAGACGGTTATATCCCGGGCGATCGAATGGATTATTTAAAAACATTTCTGTGAATGTGTGTTCCACAATAGTGGTATCTCCATTTGAGATATAATAATCGATGAGATCGATATAAGCTTCCTGAGCTTCACTGTTGGTTTTCAGGCACTCATTGATCAGCTGCAGAAATCGGGTTTCTTCTCCCAGTTCCTTTAGCGAAATTGCCGCCATGCGTAAAGCATCATACCTGAGGTAAAGATCCTCCGGCTTTAAAAATTTCAGCGATTTCGAAGAATAGTTATAGGCCTGCGTATATTGTTTTTTCTGAAAACTGAGTTCCGCCAGCTGGAATAATGAAATGGCATCGGGAGGAGATTTTTCAATATTTTTCTGGTAATATTTTTCAGCAGTTTCCGGCTGGTTTCTGCTGTTGTAGTAATCACCCAGCCAGCGACATGTCTCTCTGTCACTTACTCCCAGCTTTTCCGCCTTTGTATAATAATAAAAACATTTCTCTTCCAGTTCTTTGATACTACCGTTTTGTGCAAATTCAAAATGGCTCAGATCTCCAAGCTGGATGTTGTAGTAGTCCCCCAGCAGTTTGTAAGCAAGGGCTTTGTCCGGCTTTTGCCGGATAACTTTTTCCAGCAACCGGCGAGGATGGCGAAGCCTGGCTATTTGTGGTTGTGCTTCTTTTGCAGGTTTTCCCGAACTGTTCTCCGCATTTTTCAGATAAAAATAATCATAATTTTCGTGGAGGTAATGATGCCTGAGGGCATTATCGACCATCAGACAGATAAAGTGGTTGTTAATGCCGAATTCTTCAAGATAATTTTCCAGCAGTTCATGAGCCGACGCATATTTTTGTGCCTGGATGAGATCGGAGACCTGCTGGACAACAAACAGGCTATCCTGTTGTGACGGCTGGCTATTTAAAGAATATTGAAAAATGAGCGATATTAACAGAATGGCAAGAAATTTTAACATATTTACTCTGACGAATTATCTTTTGTTGTAAAATTTTTCCTAAAATATCAGGGATTTGGTGCAGTCTGATTTATTTGAGAATATTGGTTATAATTCAATTTTCACTGTGTAATGAATAATCCCAGGAAATTTTGTCTTATTGTTTATAACCTATCTTCCGCAGGAAATCTTTCCGGACTGTTATGTCTTCTTCCGATTCGATTCCAACCGGAGTTTCTCCATCTATCACGCCAAGTATCCCTTTTCCCTCTTCACTGACACCTACTATCACCTCTACATTATTTGCTGTTGCACAGAAAATACGGCACACTTCCGGTACCATTTTGACAGCGTTCAGGACATTAACCGGAAAAAAATTCTTCATAAAAATAATAAAAGAATGACCGGCTCCGATTTTCAGTGCATTCTCCTGAGCCAGTTTAATCATTCCCTGATCATTACCGGTCCAGCGGACCAGCCGGTCCTGAGATGCTTCACAGAAGGCAATTCCGAATTGGCCGCCGGGGACGGTTTGTACAATGGCTTCATAGAGATCTTCAACTGTTTTGATGAAATGACTCTGTCCCAGTATGAAATTAATTTCTTCAGGTTTGGAAATCTTAACGAGCTGTAATTCCATAATATCCTCCAGCTGGAATTTATACCTCTGCAAATTTATAAATTTCCGTGAGTGCATGCAATAGTTGAAACAGGACTAAAAGAATGATTTCGGATCAATGATTCCGTTGTTAATCTTCTCGCATAGATCAAGATATTGATTTTTTGTACCCAGATCGATATAAAATCCATCATGGATAAAAATATGTATCGGTCTGTTATCATCCATAGCCGGCCGGTAAAGTGTTTCAATAACCGATGATGGTTTCTCCCTCAGATATTTCCGGGCAGACGTTGATAGAATCTGATGACCGGTATAGATACCGCTGGCGTATGGAGAATTGTCTCTGATTCCTCTTTTACAAAATCCGGCCAGCCTGAAATTCCGGTTAAATTTCACCAGTGCGTAATCCTTGAAGTTATCAGACGGCCAGACTGCCATGCTGGCGAATGATTGTTTAGTCTGATGAAAATTTATGAATTGTGTTAGAGACAGGTCTGACAGGATATCAGAATTCAATACCAGTACATCGCTATCAGGGAAAAAAGGTTCCGCCCTGGCAATTCCTCCACCGGTTCCCAGAATTTCCATCTCTTCACTGAAGATCAGTTCCAGATCGTCAATCCGGCGTTCCCTCAGATGTTTTTTAATCTGCTCTGCACGGTAATGCAGATTAATCACTATTCTGCTGAAACCGGCCCTCTTCAATTGCATCAGAATGATGTCGATAACCGTCCAGTCACCCAGCGGTAGAAGCGGCTTGGGTAGACGTTTTGTTAAATCTCCCATACGGGATCCAAAACCTGCTGCCAGTATCATTGCGGTATGTATGCCGGAAGAACTCATGAAATATTTTTTTCCGTGGGTTTGATATTCCTGATTTTCATATGACATTTGCATTGTTTTAACATTATTCAGCCGCTAAATTAATTTATATGATTATTGCCTTAGCTCCGAAATTTTTTGATATAAGTCAATAACGAACAATTCACTAATGTTCCTTGATTTGAAGCTGGTTC
>JAFGSO010000489.1 GCA_016934605.1 Calditrichota bacterium
ATGAAATTATTACAAGCAGCGATATTGGTATTCTTCCCTCAATTGGTATAAGTGCCGAGCTATAATCAACTAATGATTGTTTGAAATCTTCCCGTAATTCTCTTTCTACAATTTCTGTTATGATTAAAATATAAATAAGTAGTATGAAGTATCGTTTCTATTCAATTGAGAAATGAAGAAAAGAATGGTTACGCGCGATTAAAGATCAAAAAATTCAGAAGGGGATGATTCCTGCAGGAATTTCTTTTATATTGTTTAAAAGTTTTAATAGAATTATTCAATGCGTCAAAGATTCGCTATATTTTTTTTCCTGGCAGTTCTGTTGGCAATATTTTCATTAAAAATGAGCTGTTCAGTCCGGGAAAATCCACTTGACTCAGGTAATGGAAATATGCCGGTGGAACCGACCTTTTCCTGGCAGGAATCAACTAAACCTCCCAGTGGTCCAGTAAATATTCTTTTAAAAAATAAGTCAGATATATTATATGCGGCGAGCAGCACTCATGGCATTCTCAGATCAGTTGATAATGGTATTTCCTGGGAATTCAGCAATGAAGGACTAACTGATTCTGCAGTCACATCGCTCTGTCTCGATTCCAGTAATGCCCTGTGGGCCGGTACTGCGGACAGCGGACTGTTTCAATACAATTCAGACAGTAAAACGTGGGTGCGGGTAAATTTTCCTGAAACCAGAATCTGGATTCTGGCAACCGATCCATCCGGGAACATTTTTGCCGGAACCTCGACCGGTTTTGTTAGAAGTGCGGATGGGGGACAAACCTGGTTTTCGCTTCCGATACATTTTTTGAAAAATGGCATCATCTCGGTTTTGTTTTTATCTGGAAATATGTATCTTGCAGGAACTTTTTCGCAGGGAATCATCAAATCAAGCGACGGAGGTATCAACTGGTCCCCCACCCCACTCACCGCTTTGACTGTCACTGGCCTGGGAACCACTATGTTAGAAGACATTCTGGCAGGAACAATTAACCAGGGTGGCCTAATCTCAAAAGATAACGGGAATACCTGGGAACAATTGGGAAATGGTTTTGGAAGCGGATCCTATCATTTTCTGATTAATTCAGCAGGATACATATACAGCTGTTATCCTGGTGAAGGTGTCCTGCGTTCCGACAATAACGGAATCAATTGGAGGCAAATCAATTTTAATCTTTCTGAACGGTCTATCATCGCCATCACCATGGATGCAGAAAAACATTTGATTGCAGCCGCTTCTAGCGGACGAATATTCCGTACAAATTTCAGCAGTTTGAGACAACATTTACCTGATTGAATTCAAAATAACACACAGGTCAATTAAAATGATTTTAAAATTACAGCAGCAGGGATATGTTCAATTTAATGTATGCTTAATCCTTTTTATCATCTTTTCCTGTCAGAAATCGTCAGATCCGGTATCTGCATCTCCAGAAATTACTTACTCTTACAGAATAGTAAATGAATTTCCTCACAGACAGGATGCCTTCACCCAGGGACTGGTTTATGAAGGGGGATTCCTTTACGAAAGTACTGGACTTTATGGCCAGTCTACAGTCAGACAACTTGAAATTGAAACTGGAAGAATACTTCAGATCATTGAGATTCCTTCTCAATATTTCGGTGAAGGTATAACTGTATTTAACAAAAAACTTTTTCAGCTCACCTGGAGATCGGAAACCTGCTTTGTATATGATTTATTTGATCTTTCACTGATAGATCAGTTCATGTATCCCGGTGAAGGCTGGGGCTTAACTCATGATGGTATAAATCTGATTATGAGCAACGGTTCATCCACTATATGTTTTCTGGATCCACTGACATTCGAGCAAGTCCGGAAAATAGAGGTCACTGAAAACGGTATGGCAATCGATCGGCTTAATGAACTTGAATATATTGAAGGTGAAATATTTGCTAATGTGTGGCTGACAAACCGCATTGCCAGAATCTCACCCATCACTGGTAAAATACTCGGATGGCTGGATATGAATGGTATAATCAATTCAGGAGATTGTCCCCAATCTGTTGATGTATTGAATGGAATTGCATATGATGCGAACACAAGGAAAGTTTTTATCACCGGAAAGTGGTGGTGCAAAATGTTTCAAATTGAACTCATTCCAGGTAAAAGATAATTCATTTACTTTTCTGATCCGCAATTATTTCCTCACGGATGCAGTTTCCTGACGGATGGAAATTCAGCATCAAGCGTCGCAAATATTCACAATGTTCATTCAATTGATTCTGTGGATAATAATCCGGAGCAAAAACAATCACTAATACATGAGTAGTATTCATATCCACCGAAGTACGAAAGCTGTCTGAGCTGGGATTTCCGAATGGACCTGAATTATCTGACAATGTAAGCCGGTTTTCTACATGAACAAGATCTTTACGGATTCCTTCATATTCCTGGTTTTTTTCACCCAGGCGGATCACCACAGGACCTTCTATTTTGTCAACATCGTATAGCCCTACGGGCAGGAGAAACGAAAGTGAAGCAAGATTACTGACATCAACGATGGAATTAATTTGATAGAGTTTTTTATTTTTAATGACTCTTCTCAGTAGTGCTTCTGAAGAAGGCCTTATTCTGGTGGGTTCCATTCCGAAGGTACGGTATAGATCCCGGGCTGGCTTCAATTCCGTGAGAGCAGATGATGGTGTTTCATATTTAATTTTCAGCTGTTCAGCAAGTTTTTCTACTTCCCTCCATAACGTATTATTGAACTTTTGACATTTGAGATTGTCGAATTCAAGAAGTCCGGCATTAAAATTTCCCTCAACACCCGGGTCGACATGAATTGGTACAATTTTCATCATCAGGGAATTGTACCTCTAAAATTTTCCATCAATTTTTCGACGATCGGGATATCGGCGGGCGAGAGATCAAAAGTTAACAGTTTTTCGATTGAAACCCAACGAACATTAATATGATCCGTCAGCACAATACGCCCCTCAACAAGTTCTGCAAAATATGCCAGCAATAATATATTGGCATGCGTGTATGAATAATTAACTGCAGAAAATAATTGCCCTACAGAAATTTTTAATCCAAGTTCTTCTTCAATCTCTCTGGCAAGACATGATTCAGGTGTTTCCCCCGAGAGCAATTTCCCGCCAGGAAACTCCCATTTCAGAGCATTCGTTTTCCCTGGTTTTCGTTGTGCCAGAAGTACACTATTATCATGGTTGAATATGAGAGCCGCAAGTACAGGAATAATTCTGTCCTTGGCAATATTGTCAGAAGAACTATTGGTCCAGTCTGGCACCTTTGTTTATCCTCAACTATGAGACTTATTTTTCATGTCAATTTTATCTTCAACAACCAGATAAGATGGAAAACTGAATTACAGTTTATACCAGATCTAACAATAGAAAGAAAAATAATAAGAAAAAAACGGGAATTCAAAGAATTTCTAATGATGCCAAATATAACAATTTCAAACATCTAAACATGCAGCCACTTGCTTGACTATTTCGCTCTTCAGTACTTCCGGATCTCCGGAGAAACGAGCACCTGCCGCATGCATATGACCTCCGCCGCCAAAAAATCTGGCGATTTTATTAACATTCACACGGCCTTTGGAACGGAAGCTTATTTTAAAATACCGGGGTTTTACTTCGCGGATGAATAAACCTACCTCTACTCCACAAATGGATACACTATAGTTAGCAAGCTCTTCTATCTCTGCGTGATTATTCTTATCCATTATCTCCAGTGGCAGATATATGATACTTAATTTGCCATTTAGCCTAAGTTCCATATGTGAAAGAGCATAGCCAAGAATTTTCATTGATTCGAATGAATTGGTGAAAAACAGGCGATTTGCAATATGATTGGGTTTAATGCCCAATTCAAGCAATTCGGCTGCAATCTGAAAATCCCGCTGCCGGGTATTTGAAAAGGAAAATCTACCGGTATCATACACAATCCCTGAAAATATAAGTTCCGCAAGGTCCCGGGTAATCCTAAATCCACTTACCTTAATCAGTTCAAATATCAATTGACTGGTAGAGCTTGCCTCCGGGTCTTCCAAATTGAAATATGCAATATTCCCTTCGGCGGGATGGTGGTCAATTTTTACACAATATTCGGGTGAAGGCAAAAGAGATGCGGGAGTACCTATTCGATGCAAGCTGGGAACATCCAGAATTATGCCCGCCTTATAAGGTCCGGAAGGATGCTGGCCTTCAGTTTTAATCCGGTCAATTCCCCACATAAAACTGTATTTATCATCGATTGCTGCATCATGAATTACCATATCATAATTTTTTTCCCAGTTTTCTAATAGATAGGCCACTGCGAGAAGCGAGGCAAATGCGTCCCCATCAGCATTCATATGGGTGGTTAATAAAAAATGATCTGATTTTTTTATAAACTGAACAATTTTTTCCATCATGGTTTTCAGCTCCTGCAGATAATCAGAATGAATATCATAAATTATGTATTTCAGAAAAAAAATAGTGAAAAGTATAAGAGAATGTCAGCCTGAAATCAAGGTAATTTTAACCAAATCCATTTAACAGAAAGCACAAATAGAATGTCAATTTTTATTCATAACAAATTCAAACCGGATTTCCACTCATTAAATCAAAATTTTTCATATCATTTTATTTTGATATTATATAATCAAATTCAAACATCAGATAATCGGGCAATTTTATCAAAAATATTATTGGATAACGGGATTCATTTATTCTAAATTTCCCGAAACATCAAGGGAGAACAAATGAGAAATCAAGAAAGCTACTCACATCAACGATGGAATAATTCTATTTCATTATTAATATTTCTTGGCGTCCTGTTCATGAGCAATGGAAAACACCTATTCAGTCAGGATGACCGGTTTACGCCTGTTTCTACTTTTTCAATTGTGGCCAGAGATTCGGTGACTGGAGAATTAGGTGTAGCAGTTGCTTCCAGATTTTTTGCGGTTGGAACTGTGGTGCCATGGGCAGAAGCAGATGTAGGCGCGGTAGCCACACAATCCTTTGCCAATACTTCCTTTGGCTGGAGAGGACTTTCACTTTTAGCGGAAGGACTCACACCGGATGAAGTCATTGACATTCTGTTGCGCACCGACGACAACCCACAGAAAAGACAGGTTGGTCTTGTCGACAAATATGGACGATCTGCAACTTTTACGGGTGATGAGTGTATTCACTGGGCTGGAGGAGTCAATGGTCCCAATTACGCCATCCAGGGCAACATCCTGGCCGGTGAGGCTGTTGTTCCCGCCATGGAAACAGCATTCCTGACAACAGAAGGCACCTTGGCCGAAAGACTTTATGCCGCTTTGAGTGCTGGTGACAAGATGGGTGGGGATTCCAGGGGAAAACAGTCTTCTGCATTGCTGGTGGTTAAAGAAGGTGCCGGTTATGGCGGTTATACTGATCTGGCCATTGACATTCGCGTAGATGACCACTCTAAACCCTTCGAAGAGCTGGGAAGACTTCTGAATATTGCCCAGGCAAATTATGCATGGAACGAAGGATGGACTAAATTTACTCAGGGTGATTTTCAGGAAGCACTAATTCCAACTGAACGGGCAGCACAACTGGCTCCC
>JAFGSO010000490.1 GCA_016934605.1 Calditrichota bacterium
GTGGATGTACGTGTTATTGCAGCTACCAACAAGGATATGAAAGCCGAAATCGATGCAAAAAACTTCAGGGAAGATCTGTACCACAGGCTGAGTGTGATTTTAATCCATGTTCCGTCATTAAACGAGCGGCTCGAAGATATCCCCTTGCTGGCAGAACATTTTAATGAACTGATCTGTGGTGAATACGGGCGGCCAAAAATGAAAATTGCAGCAGATGCCATTACCGAGCTGCAAAAAATCAACTGGACCGGGAACATCAGGGAATTCAGAAATGTACTCGAACGTTTGATTATTCTTACAGATACTGAAATTACCGGGAAGGACGTTATCGCTTTTGCCCATCCGATTTCAAAATAAAGTAATAATCTATTGGTTTTCCTTCAGAAAATTTAAACCCGGGTTCTTTAAAACAATTAATATTTAAATTTTTAATCTACTGCAAGTGTAAAGGCATCGACCGCCAGGAAGACTAAATAAAATTGAAGCATAAAATTTCAATATGGCATAAATGTAAAACAGGATACCTGACCGGCATATCCCTTCTTATATTTTTATTAAATACCACAGCACAAACCTATCCGGGAAAAACGCTGGGAGGAATTTTTAACGATACCGGAAATAAAATAATATCCCTGGCAGACAGTAATTATTTGATAATTGGAACAACCAAAAGTTTCGATGCCCAACAGGATGATATTTTAATAATCAAAACTGATAAAACCGGGTACCTGCTCAGAAAAAAAATTCTTGGATGGGATCATGGTGACATCGGGAGTTATATTATTTCCTCATCAAAAGGGGGATATATTGCCACGGGTACCTCGTGGGACTTTGGATATGGCCGGCAGGACATCCGGCTGCTAAAATTAGATTATAATTTGAATATTGAGTGGAATCTTTTTCTTGGCGGAAATCAGCGTGACCAGGGATTTTATGTAACAGAGTATGAGGATAAAGGTTATATTGTTGCGGGCTATTCACGAAGTTTTGAGATAAATGGCGATGTGTATGTTGCCCTGGTGGATTATGAGGGACATCTTATCTGGGAACGAAGTTTAGGAACGCCTTATGTGGATTATGGATTTGGGGTTACCTTATCGCAGGAAACAGATGAAATGTATATTATCGGAAATGCCGGAGGATTTTATAATCCCACAGAGAATGATTTTATGAATCACGATTCGAATGTTCTGGTAATAAAAATGAATGCTTCGGGCGATACACTCTGGCAGAAAACCTATGGTGGAGAGTCTCATGATTTTGGGAAAAGTATTCTTTATTTTGATGAAAACAATATTTATGTCTTAGGATCAACTCAAAGTTTCGGTGCCGGGAATTTTGATGTTTTTTTATTAAAAATAGACTCGGCAGGAAACATGCTGTGGAATAAAACCTATGGTGGAAAAGATTTTGACTATGGCTCATCATTTTTTTTGGATGCCGGTAACCATCTGTATATTTTAGGATCGTCAAACAGTCACAGTAATAATCTGAATCCTGATATTTTGGTAATAAAAACCGATACTTCGGGTAATGAAATATGGAGCAAAGTTATCGGGGGAAACGACTCGGAATATGGCCGCGATATTATTGGTACGAATAACGGATCTGCTATTATTGGCGAAACCAACAGTTATGGTTATGGCAATAAAGATGCCTACCTGGTATTTTTAGATGCTGAGGGTACTGTAATTAATTACACCAATCCGGAAATTGAAAACAAAATTGAAGTGATTACTTATCCTAATCCGGCTCGATATTACACTATACTCAGAATAATAACCCAACAGCAAACTGTTGATTATACCCTTAGCATTTATAAAACCACAGGCCAAAGGATTTTTGAAAAACCAGGGGTTGATAACGAAATGTTTATTAACACCGCATCCTGGGGACCCGGAATATTTATTTATAAAATTACCTTCAATGGATTGCCGGAGTTGACCGGAAAAATTATAATTCTACAATAAGAAATTTTGTTTTTATTTTATTGAGCAGATAACAGTGAATCCAAATCGCAAAAATTCCAGGTAATCTTTCTCTCGGCTGGTATATTTTTAAATATCAACACCCTGTCCTTTTCTGCGGCTGCACGTTCAACAGGGTCTGTGTAATAACTGTTATTCAGCCCGCACCCCAGAAAATAAATCCCATCAACAGATTGTTGCTGAAATATTTTACCATTTGAGCCCATATCCCCTATAATACAAATTACTGTTATACCTCTTACATTAACTTCCACCAGCATAGGATATATCGAATCCACAAACCGGCTGTTTATGGAGTAGCAATTGGCATTCCAGTATAACAGATCACTATGGGCGTATGATGAAGGGTTTGGTAAATCAGGAACACCTCTCCAAATGCCATGATGCATGATTAGAAAAAGGTGGGAAGCATGCTGAATGGTATCACACACATTTTTAATCATAAAATATTGTTTGTCCAGGTCTTCACAATTTGACGGGACCAGGTTGGTATTCATAACTATTAACACCATGTTTTGATCAGCATAAGTATAATAGGTATCGCGCCCGGTGAATTTTTTCAGCAAATCAAAATTATCATTTCGTGCGTCATGATTTCCCAATGTCCAATGATTGGCAGGATTTCCCAAATCAATAATTTCATCCAGATATTCCAGGGTGAAAAATTCAAGCAGGGCTTCTGAACACACATCACCTCCAAGCCATATCCCCTTGTAGCGAGAAAAGTCCAATTGCTCTAAGCGGGAATCAATTTTGTTGCCCACGGTATGCCATTGATACGGATGCCCGATAAAAATATAGTGTAATGTATCTTTGTTCTCAACCTGGGCCAACACTTCCAGGGATAAAGATGATATCAAAAAAGTAATTAAAAATAAAAGTTTCCGCATGTGCTATCTATTGAACATAAAATAAACCGGCCACATTTTTGGCAGTACCCTTATAGATTTTATTATCGATAATTAATTCCGATCCATTTTCAATAAGGAAGGTCTTTGAAACCCCTGATTCTTTTACCTGTTGCAGGTTAACCTTAGCGCCGCCAAATTCCGGCTTTTTCCTGAAGGCTACAATCCCGTAGTTGCAGTTGTTAAGTTCAATTTTACTTCCTTCGATAACACTTTGGTCTTTAGAGGCTATGCCAATATTCGCTTTTTCGATTATTATATTCCTTAGTTTCAAATGTGAATTTTCACCTCCGCTGATCCCTTTATCCCTAGGATTTACTATGTTGCAATCA
>JAFGSO010000491.1 GCA_016934605.1 Calditrichota bacterium
GATTTTATCTTTTTGGAAGTACCAAGAATGCCATCGCCGGACCGGGAAGTGATATTGATATCATGATACATTTTCAGGGGACTGACGAGCAGAAAAAGGAATTGCAAACCTGGTTGGAGGGATGGAGTCTTTGCCTGGCAGAGATGAACTATCTGAGAACAGGCTATCGAAGCGATGGCCTTCTTGATATCCATTATGTTACAGATGAAGAGGTGCAGAAGAAATCCGGCTATGCAGTGAAGATAGGAGCAGTAACCGATGCAGCCCGCGAACTGCCCATGGGAAATGGGAAAGAATGAAGGATTGATTTAGTAGGCAGACAGCATCGACCATTTACAGCTAATCCTACCTGAGTATTGTTATGTAGCAGATAAAAATGATAACCTTCAGTGTCATTGCTGTCCAAAATAAATAAGTTTTTCAAAAGAACTTACTGAAAAATGTGTCCTTTCAGACGGGGTTTTGATTTTTTGAAAACCGAAAACCCGGTCCGATTTTTGTTTTTAAATACTGTTTAAAACAATTAAACAAGAAACCTTTTTTGGGACAAGGGTCAATAAATATAATATGTGAAATAATGTTTTTTAATTACGCATAAATATATCTTGATTCAATAATAATATAATATTAATTTAGTTTAGTTATATTGAACTAACGAAGCCTTTCGAAGACAATAACAGATATTTTTGAATGAGAAATCATTTGGTGGCTACGGAAATGTCCAAGAAAATAAGAATAGATTTCAATGAATATAAAGAAAAAACCGGTCTTTCCTCACAATATCTGGCAGGAAATTTTCATGTAATCATGTTGGATATTTTTTACTTTCAAATTCCAAAAAACATGTAAAGCGTGGGACTTGTCGATAAAGACAGGTCTTTTATGTGAGGGAAAGTTTGTCTGGAGAAACGATATAATAAGACTCAATCTCAAAAAAATGTAAATTTATTCGGTTAAATAACAAAATAAACCTGAAACCGGTATAAAGGAGGTGATATCTGAAGTAACATAATAGATTTATACAAGTATGGTTATATGTCCTTTAATAAAGGATAATATTTTTAATTAATTTTCCATATTGGACAATCTAATCTTTAGATAAAAAGGAGATTTATATATGAAAAACAGAAATCTGATAAAGATTTTCGGCATTTTACTAGTGTTCTCTTGGAGCTTTGCTTTTGCTCAGACACCAGTGCTTCTGGATGCTGTTGCCCACCCAAAATTCGTCAATCCTCTTAAGAACGCCCTTGATCCTGATTTTATTTTTCAACCCGTTATGCCCGGTGGATCTCACTATGAAGTGGGAATGCATCAAATTGATCAATCCCTCGGTTTAGTAGATCCTCTTACTGGTGTCCCTTTAGTAACCACCGTATGGGGTTATGGTACTGCACCTGGATTTCCAAATGCTACATTTCCCGGTAGAACGTTTGTCGTTCAAAGAGACCAGCAGATTACAGTACAATGGACGAACAATTTGGTGAATCCATCCACTAATAATCCTTTACCACATTTATTACCTGTAGATAACACATTACACTGGGCATTTTCTCTACCAGGATATACCTGGAATACATATTTACAGCATGGTGTTCCAGTGGTTCCGCATGTTCATGGTGGCCACACAGAATCGGACAGTGATGGCTTACCTGAATACTGGTGGACTCCAGGAGAGAGTATTAAAGGCCCACGATTTATAAAAAGTCTTTATACTTATGATAATGACCAGCCTGCCGGAACTATGTGGTATCATGACCATGGTCTGGGAATTACCCGTCTGAATGTATATGCGGGTCTGGCTGGATTTTATATTATCAGAGATGGAGAGGATACCGGAACATGGTCTAATCCGCTGGGACTACCTGCTCATCCATATGAAATTCCACTTGTAATTCAGGACCGCCTGTTCACCACCGATGGTCAGCTGTTCTATCCGACAACTGATCCTATGCTTCCTCCGGGTGCTCCGGATCCAAGTGCTTTACCCGAATTTTTTGGGGATTTTATTATTGTGAATGGGCAGGCCTGGCCTGTAGCCAATGTTGAGCCACGTCTATACAGGTTAAGATTTCTCAATGGTTCGGATTCACGTTTCTATGAGATGTTTTTTGCTACAGATACACCCATCTTGTTTAATGTAATAGGAACAGATAATGCATTATTGGGGGCACCTGTTCCAATTGATCGTTTGACTTTCGGACCGGGTGAAAGATATGATGTGCTGGTTGATTTTTCCGCATTTGCGGGTCAGACCATTATCCTGAGAAATAATGCCCGATCTCCGTTTCCCAAAGGAGCGACTGTAAATCCGAAAACAGATGGACAGATCATGGCTTTTACAGTTAGTACTACTGTCAGTGACACAAGAAATAACAGTATTCCTGCAACATTACGTCCCGTGTTGCCTATAACCGATCCGGTTGTAACAACCAGAAAATTAGCATTGTTTGAAGGTTTTGATTCATACGGTCGTCTTCAGCCAATGCTCGGAGTTGCAGAACCAACATCAGATGTTGACGGCAACCTGGTTGATGGAAGTTTACTCTGGGATGAAATGCATTATGCAATTACCGAGAATCCTGGATTAAATGAAGTGGAAATCTGGGAAGTATATAACGCCACAGCAGATGCACATCCGATTCATTTGCATCTGGTGAGTTTTCAGATTCTTGGAAGGCAGAAATACAAAGCAGATCTTTTACCCAAGACTATGACTGCTCATGATGGTTCTGTCTCGAACGGTTTTACACTTGCCAATATAAGATTGATCGGAAAACAGAAAGCAGTTAATCCTGAAGAATCAGGCTGGAAGGATACTGCTATTATGTATCCGGGTGAAGTAACTCGTATTATTGCAAAATTCGATAGGCCCGGTCGGTATGTGTGGCACTGTCATATTCTTTCCCATGAAGATCATGAGATGATGCGACCTTATCATGTAGGTCCATTAACTGCCGCGGATAAGAGGCAGCAATTGGCGGATGCAAAGCTTACCGTACCGGCAAAATTCTCACTGGAACAGAACTATCCTAATCCGTTCAATCCGACTACCGATATCCGCTTCTCTCTTCCGGAGGCGGCTACTGTGGAATTGAAAGTATACAACTCCCTTGGTCAGGAAGTGATAACGCTCGCCAGGGGTAATTATGAAGCCGGTGAGCACAGCGTCACCTGGGATGCCCGCGATAATAATGATAATCGGGTCTCCAGCGGTATTTATATCTATAAACTGACATCCGGGAAGTTCACCGAACAGCGTAAAATGATGTTGCTGAAATGATATCCTGAAAAAGAATTTATTATTTGTAACGCCGGAGTATTTTGTCTTACTCCGGCGTTTTTTATTTTTTCATTATTCACCATTTCTTGCTTTAACAAATTATTAAAATTATTTTGATCCTAAATTTCTCTCATAAAAGGAGAATTCTATGAAATTTTTAAAAATAGTTATTTTTGTACTTATTGCGATCATTGTCCTGCTGCTCCTGGTGGCTTTATTTCTTCCCTCCAAATATGATATTCAGCGTTCTGTGGTGATGGATTGTCCGCAGGGAAATACGTTCAACCTGGTTGCTGATTTTAATAACTGGCTAATGTGGAATCCCTGGACACAGATAGATACCACCGCCGTGAGTGAAGTAGCCGGTCCCGTTGGAGAAATTGGTTCTTCCTGGTCATGGAGCGGTGAAATGGTAGGAACGGGCAGCCTCACTATTACTGAAATTGATTCCCCCCGATATATAAGTTCTGAACTGCGGTTCACCCAGCCACGGGAGTCGGTTGCTGAAGATATATGGATATTTGAAAAGACATCTGAAGGTACTCGGGTTACCTGGCGAAATGTCGGGAATTTGAGCTATCCCGTCGAGCGATATTTAGGGCTGTTTCTGGAAAATTCAATACTGGGACCAACCTTTGAAAGAGGACTGCAGAATTTAAAGAATCTGTGCGAAGAAAAATATCTGATGGAACAATCAGTCCCGGAAGGGGATGAACTTCAGTAAGAATATAAATGAAGATACTCTCACGGCAATTCTATTCCAGAGATCCGTTGGAAGTGGCCCAGGAGCTGATTGGAAAGATTCTTGTGCGGCAACTTGACGATGTTATATTGAAGGCGGTTATTTCGGAAACGGAAGCCTATCTTGGAGAGAATGACAGTGCCTCTCATGCCCGTAACGGACCCACAACTCGCAATCTGCCGATGTATGGATCAGCGGGATTCTCTTATGTATACTTCGTGTATGGCCGGTATCATATGCTGAATATCGTAACCGAGCGGGAGAACGAACCCTCGGCTGTTCTGATTCGGGCTGCTAAACCGCTCCAGGGAATCAGGAAAATGACTGAATTTCGAAGTCATCCCCGCGGAAAGCTGCTGGATGGACCAGGCAAAATATGCCAGGCGTTGAATATCGATAAATCTCTGAATAATTGGGACCTCACCTGTGGCCGGAAACTCTGGCTTGAAAATTTCATGGATGTTCCGGCAGAAATGATAGAAAAAGCTCCCCGCATAGGTATTGATTATGCAGAAAAGAAAGACCGTGAAGCGCTTCTGCGGTTTGTCTTGTATGAGTAAAACATTCAAAGGATACTGGATATAGGATTCAGTATATTGATGGATTTCTGAATCCTGATTCCTGAATCCTGGTTCCTCGCTAAAATTACTCTTTTACTGTTGTTCTATATCAGATCTCTATGGGCCATTTCCGGCTCTTCTGGATTAAAGCGCACCACAGCCAGCTCCGGTCCATCATGAGCAGCCGAATACAGATGAGTCCGACCAATCCTGTCACGCCATTCACCGGTCATCTCGGTGGATTCATGAACATGTCCGTGCAAACAGAGCAATGGTTGCCTGTTTTCGATGAAACGGCGAATTGCGATGCTGCCTATGTGAACATCCAGAGGAGCATGATCCACCATTTTCCCATCCAGCGCCGCACGGTCAAGATGTGTTTGATAAGGAGGTGAATGAAAAAGAAAAATGGATCGGCTCAGATCCCGGTCTTCAGCCAGACTGTTCAGATCCCTTTCAATTGTAGAATAGCGTTTTTCTTCATCAGAGACCGGGACAGTTCGGAATCCTTCTTCCGGTGAAATACTTCCCGGATCCACAAATCGGGAAACATCATATTTTTCCCAGTCTTTTAACTGAAATGGACTTGGTGGAATATATGAATAGCCAAAAACGGTAAAATCCCGCCAGTCAATACTTCGGAAATTTATATAATGCCAGAAACCATGAGCTGACAGTTCCAGAATCGATGCTTCCTGAAATCGGGAATCATCATTGCCCAATATCAAAAAGATGGCCGGATAAAAATCTCCGAGCTCATCTTTTATTTTTTCAAATTCAGCCAACAGATATCCATGAACAAAATCCCTGTGGCCGATTTTAAGGGAATGTGTTGAAAGGTGTTCATGGGGAAGCAGATCGCCACCCAAAAAGACTGCATCCGGCTTTTCTGAAAGAATCAGATTAAATAATTTTTGATATCGATCCAGGTGACCATGGAGATCCGAGACGAATATACAATTCATAGATCGGAATCCGGTTATTTAAATGAGCCGGGTTTAAAGATAATGCCTTTTGATAATTTCCCGTCAATTTTGACGGTGAGCGGTGTGGAAAATCTCAGGTGTTTCAGATGTTTAGTTTTTCTGAACGGTTTCTGAGAGCGAAGCCATTGCCAGTCGATTATATCGGGAACAGGACCGGATTTTATAGAAAAGTAACCGAGCCGGAGCGCAACCAGATTGTGAAAAAAGTGGCTGCCCAGTGAGGGTTCTATTTTAAGGTTGTTCAGCTGCGATTCGATGATAACTTTAGCTCTGGAAACCTGATACCAGTTTACCGGTATACCCAGCCAGGGATCTGCTGTTCCCCAGCGCCCGAAACCGATCAGAATATAATTTTTATTCTCTTCCTGAAAAAGATGATTCAATTCTTCGACTTCCGACACAATTTGAGCTGATTTTGAAAGATCGAAGGTATCCGGATCAATATAAATAATATCCTTTATACTTGTAACGACTCCGTTACCTATGGCATGAGTTGTATAGCAGAAAGCCTTTTTTATATCATTCGGCTGGATTGAAATTTCATAACTTTCCGATCCGGTGACTAACGGGCGTATCTGCAAAATATAAAATTCCGGCTTTTTTTGAGGATCCCGGTACAGATTCACCGAGAATTCAACCTCCACATGTGTTCCGAAAGCCCGTGAGCCGATATCGAGCAATTCATTTACAATTTCGGGCAAAGGAAATACGTTGTATTTTAAAATATTGGCAAATGTTATCACTCGCGGACCATCCAGAGAAATTGTATCCCTTATAACCTGATCCTGAGGCACATAGGTACTGGCGACAAAGAAAAGTGAATTCTCCTGATCTGCCCGGAATACCTCCAGTTTTTTCAGACTGTAATTTTCATCTGGGGGATAGAGTTTGCTTCGATTTGAAATATCCAGGGCAAAAAACATATTTTGTGAATTCTCACAAAATTCTGTTGCAGAACTATATGGAAGATTCATCTGTGGATGTTTGGGAGAAAACCGGTAAATCCTTTCGCCATCCATTATTATTTTTCCCAATCCAAAAGCGAGGTGAACTACACCTTCATGGGGTAACATGGGTTCCAGGGGATAGTAATTAAAAGATTGAGC
>JAFGSO010000492.1 GCA_016934605.1 Calditrichota bacterium
AAGATCAGTTCATTCGATATTGTCTTTGCAGGTCGACAGGCAATTGACGGAGATACCGCGCAGGTGGGACCACAAACCGCTGAAAAATTGGGAATTCCGCAGATTACGTATTGCGAAGAAATTCTTGACGTTAAGAAGAAGAAAATTGTTGTGAAACGCCGAATTGACGGCGGTTTTGAAATCCTGGAAAGCCGCATGCCCCTCCTTATAACTGTTATTAAGGAGGCAGCCGAAGCCCGACCTTTTAAAGCAAAACGTGTTATGGCTTTCAAAAATGCAAAATCATTATCTGAACTGGAAGAACTGGTAAATGCCAATTCTTTACTCTATATCGAAGATCTGAAAGATGAATATAAAAGCAGGGGACTCTTTATTCCGACCTTCACCATGGATGATTTACAGCTGGAAACGGACCGTATCGGACAGATTGGATCTCCCACGAAGGTTTATAAAATTGATTCGGTAGTCCTTGGAGGAGGAGAACACATCCGGGTTGAACCTACCAACGAAGGTATCGGCAATCTTATCGACCAACTCATGAACGATCGAATCTTTGGATGAAGGGATAATGATGAAAATGACGAAAGATGTCTGGACCTATATTGAACAGCGAAATGGCAAACCTGCCGACGTGAGCTTCGAACTGCTGTCCAAAGGACGGAAGTTGGCCGAATCTTTTTCAGGAGAACTGAAAGCAGTGCTGATTGGCCACAATCTGAAAAAATTAGCCCGGGAAACTTTCCGTTTCGGTGCTAGAGAAGCTTTTATTGTAGATCATCCCGCATTGAAAATATATCAAACAATACCTTACAGCCGGATTGTTACCAAACTGGTAGAAAAACACCATCCAAGAATTATGCTGTTCGGAGCAACCTTTATCGGCAGAGACCTCGCTCCGCGGGTGGCTTCCCATACCCGCAGCGGTTTAACCGCAGATTGTACTGACCTAAAAATTGCTGATGTGAATTACCTGCGAAAAGACTATAAAAAATTACTTCTTCAGATCCGGCCGGCATTTGGCGGAAATATTATTGCCACCATCATTTCACCCGATTCACCTACCCAGATGGCTACGGTGCGTGAAGGTGTCATGGAAATGCTTCCCTTACCAAACCCTATCGATGGGAAAGTTATCGACATTACCTTTGAACCACACGAGAATGACAATCTGATTAAAATAATTGACCGACATCAGGAAGAAAAGAAAGTGAATCTGAAAGCTGCACCGATCATCGTTGCCGGAGGATACGGTATGGGATCCAGAGAAAATTTTCAACTTCTTTATCAACTGGCAGATATCCTCGGTGCGGAAGTAGCCGGAACTCGTGCCGCGGTTGATGCCGGCTTTATTTCTCCCGAGAGACAGGTAGGGCAAACCGGGGTAACCGTCAGGCCAAAACTGTATATTGCCTGCGGAATTTCAGGAGCTATTCAGCACCGTGCCGGTATGCAGGATTCACGAAAAATCATCGCCATCAACGACGATCCGGAAGCACCTATATTCGATGTGTGCCACTATGGCATCGTGGGTGATGTGATGGAGATCATTCCGAAATTTATAGATATGTATAAACATAAATTACGATAGAGGATATTCATGCCGAATTTTTTTACCGAGAATACCGATCTGCTGTTTCAGTTTGAACATCTGAACCTGCAGGAAGTGGTCGGAATAATGGAAAAAGATTACACCGAAAACAAATTATTTGATTATGCTCCCCGGGATTATAATGATGCTCTGGATAACTTCCGGAAGGTATTGGAAATTGTAGGAGATCTGACGGCAAATTATATTGCCCCAAGGGCGGCAGAGGTTGATGAATCCGGCAGTATATTAGAGAACGGACAGGTTTCTTATGCCAGGGGAACCCGGGAATCCCTGGAAAAAATGGCCCAGGCTGAGTTGATGGGATTTACCCTCCCCAGGAAGTACGGAGGATTAAATTTCCCCCATACAGTTTACATGATGGCCATTGAAATGGTATCCCGTGCCGATGCAGCCTTGATGAATATATTTGGCCTTCAGGACATCGCAGAAACGATTCATAAATTCGGAACTCCGGAACAGATGGAAGAATTTCTTCCCGGATTTGCCTCGGGTAAATATACCGGTGCTATGGCACTTACCGAACCGGATGCCGGATCCGATCTTCAGGCCGTGAAACTTCATGCATATCAGGACGAGCAAGGACAGTGGTATCTGAGGGGGGTGAAACGATTTATAACCAATGGCAATGGAAACGTCCTTCTGGTTTTGGCCAGATCGGAAGCCGGAACAAAAGATGGCCGGGGCCTGAGTCTGTATATCTGTTATGGTGATGAAACGGTTAAAATCCGCCGGATTGAAAATAAACTGGGAATCCATGGGTCGCCGACCTGTGAATTGCAGTTTAACGATACACCAGCACAACTTATCGGAAAAAGGAAATTCGGACTTATAAAATATGTATTGGATCTGATGAACGGGGCACGGCTGGGGGTTTCTGCTCAGGCATTGGGTATTTCTCAGGCCGCCTATGAAGCAGCGGTTAGTTATGCCCGAGCCCGTGAGCAGTTCGGCAAGCCAATTTACCAGATACCAGCAGTTACTAATATGCTGATAGATATGAGGGTGAAACTTGAAAGCAATCGATCTCTTCTATACGCCACTGCAAAATGGGTCGATTTGAAGGATAAGCTGGAAGGGGAAATTACCCGATTGAAGGAACAGGGGAAATCGTTTGAACAGGAAAATGAACGCTTTAAAAAAGCCTCAAAAATTGCTGCTTTATTGACTCCTATCACTAAGTTTATTTTAACTGAGTCGGCTAATCAGATCGCCTATGACTCACTCCAGATTCACGGTGGGGCAGGGTATATGAAAGAGTTTACCATCGAAAGGCTTGCCAGAGATGCCCGTATTACCAATATTTATGAAGGGACATCCCAACTGCAGATTGTCGCCGCTACCGGTGGAGTATTGAATGACTTACTAGGAGATGATTTTGCAGAGAAAGAAAGAAAGAATTACAAAGGAAATCTGAGCGGGTTGGCCAACCATCTGAAAGATATTCGTCAGATATTTTTGGAAAGCCTCCGGTTTGTTCTGGAGAAAAATGATATGCATTTTCAGGAAGTCGCCGCCCGGGAACTGGTAGAACTATACAGTTATCTATATATCGGTTATCT
>JAFGSO010000493.1 GCA_016934605.1 Calditrichota bacterium
CTTGCTGGTGGCTAAACCATGGATGGTTTGGTCCCGACCGGTCAACCGGAGGTTGACAGAGAGTCGGGAATACAGACTGCTTTCTGTCTTCAGATTTCTCTATTTTGTACTTTGATTTTGTATCAAATTTCTTCTATCTTGCTATCTTGTAATCTTGTCTTCTTGTTTTCTTGTCTTCTTGTTTTCTTGTTTTACCGACTGCTCCTAAAAAAAATCCCCTCCTGTTAGAGAGGGGACTTAAAAAGTAAGATGTGTTCAGGAAATTACCGGAAGCTCTGGAGCGTTTTGATATAGTTGGCGCGTTCAAAGGCGGCCGGATCAGATATGGCCTGGTAGCTCATGCTTCCTTTCATCTGCTTAACGGATTCGTATTCATTTTCGGTCATCCACTGTTCCACGCCCTGAAGCAGTTCGGCAACTTTTTCCACGCCACTGGCAAGCAGAACGGATGCCATAGTTGCGATATCGGCTCCCACCATCATACATTTAATAATGTCTTCCGGAGTATGCACGCCTGTGCTTGCTGCCAAACTGGCTTTAATCCGTCCGTACAGAATGGCAATCCATCGCAGGGGTAATCTCAGTTCATTCGAGGTACTCAGTTTTAAATTCGGAAATACTTCCAGATTTTTCAGATCGATATCGGGTTGATAGAACCGGTTAAATAAAACCAGTGCATCTGCACCATTTTTATCCAGATTTGTAGCCAGATTGGCAAAAGCCGAAAAATATGGTCCCAGTTTTATGGCAACGGGTATTTTTACAGCTTTTTTAACAGTTTGAAGGTCTTCCAGATACAGATTTTCTACCTTTTCCGCAGTTAATTCCGGGTCGGTGGCAATATAGTAAATATTCAGTTCCAGAGCATCGGCACCGGCTTCTTCGATTTTTTTGGCATAATCCATCCATCCACCCACAGAAACACCGTTCAGACTTCCGATAACCGGTATGTCGATACTTTCTTTCAATTTCGTTATCAGTTTTAAATAGTCCTCGGCATGAAGATTTGCGAATTCCTCTGGTTCAGGAAAATAGGTCAGTGATTCAGCAAATCTTTCTGTCCCCTGGGACAGAAAGTAATCGATCTCTTCTATCTCATGGTTGATCTGTTCTTCAAACAAGGAATACATAACCACGGCGGCTGCACCGGAATCCTCGGCTTTCTTCACCAAATCAACTTCTGCGGAAATCGGAGAGGCTGCCAGCACCAGCGGATTCTTCAATTTTAAACCCATATAGGTAGTAGTTAAATCCATATTTATCTCCTTAAAATTATTATACTTAATAATGCAACACCGTTCTCGCTATTTATCCTTAAACAAAGACCGGGAGTTCTGAAGCGAATCCCCGGTCTATTCGTCATGCGTTTGCTTCAACTTCAAGATCTGCTTTTTCATAAACCTTCTGCATGCGTTCATAGAGCTGCCAGCGTTCATTGACTTCTTTCTGTGCCATTTCGAGCAACATTTTCGCGCGTTCCGGCATACTTTTGGTCAGCATCTTAAAACGTGTCTCGTTATAAATATAATCCTGCAGAGGAATACTTGGTGCCTTGGAATCAAGCCTGAATGGATTCTCTCCTTTCTGAGCCAGTGCCGGATTGAACCGGACTAAAGGCCAGTATCCGGAATCTACAGCCAGTTTTTGCTGATTCAGGCCGTATTGCATATTAATGCCATGGGCGATGCAGTGGCTGTAGGCAATAATCAGTGATGGTCCGTCATATTGCTCTGCTTCGATAAACGCCTTCACTGTCTGCACATCACTGGCACCCATTGCTACCCGGGCGACATAAATCGAACCATAACTGATGGCCTGCATGGCAAGATCTTTCTTTGGAAGCGGTTTACCGGCGGCAGCAAATTTAGCAACACTACCAAGCGGAGTTGCCTTTGACATCTGACCGCCTGTATTGGAATAAACCTCTGTATCCAGAACCAGAACATTGACGTTTCGGCCGGAAGCCAAAACGTGATCCAGACCGCCAAATCCGATATCGTAAGCCCAACCGTCGCCACCTATAATCCATACGCTTTTTTTGACCAGAAAATCAGCCAGACTATTAAGAAGTTTGGCTTCTTTGGTTTTCATCTTTTCAAGTTTTTCTTTCAGCTGTTTCACCCGTTTTCGCTGCTCATGAATGCCAGTCTCATCTGATTGATCCGCATCAAGAATCCCCTGAATCAGTTTTTTATCAACCTCACCGTTTAACTTCTGCAAAAGTTCACGGGCATGCTCGGTCTGCTTATCGATGGTCAGACGGAATCCAAATCCGAATTCTGCATTATCCTCGAATAATGAATTCGACCATGCCGGTCCCCTTCCTTCCTTATTAAATGTCCATGGAGTAGTAGGGAGATTACCGCCATAAATGGAGGAACATCCGGTGGCATTTGCTGCAATCATCCGATCGCCGAAAAGCTGGGACGCAAGCTTCACATAAGGAGTTTCACCACAACCGGCACAGGCTCCGGAAAACTCAAAAAGTGGTTCAAGAAACTGTGAGCCTTTTACAGTATCAACTTTTAGCTGGGTCCGATCCATTTCAGGAAGATCCAGGAAAAATTCCCAGTTTTTACGCTCACTCTCACGGAGAGGTATTTGAGGTTCCATGTTCACTGCTTTCAAACCAACCTTCTCTTTGTTCTTGACCGGGCACACTTCTACACATAATTCACAACCAGTACAGTCCTCTGGTGCTACCTGAAGTGTGTAAACCGAATTTTCAGGCCACTCTTTACCCCGTGCTGCAGCTGATTTGAAGGTCTCAGGCGCAGCTTCCAGATATTTTTTGTCGTATACCTTTGCTCGTATAACTGAATGGGGACAAACTATTACACATTTATTACATTGAATACAGATTTTCTCATCCCATACTGGAATCTCCAGTGCAATATTACGTTTTTCCCATTTGGTGGTGCCGGATGGGAAGGTTCCGTCATTCGAGAATGCACTGACGGGGAGGTCGTCACCGTTTCCGGCAATGATTTCAGCGGTTACATTTTGAACAAACTCGGGTGCTTCCTCCGGAACAACGGGGGGAATTTCAATTTTGCTGGTTGCGTTATCCGGAACCTTAATTTCATGGAGATTCTCCAAAGTCTTGTCCACAGCAGCAAAGTTCTTCTGAACTATCTCTTCACCCTTTTTCCCATAAGTTTTCCGAATGGAATCTTTAATAGCCGCAATGGCTTCGTCCCTGGGTAAAACACCAGATATGGCAAAGAAACACACCTGCATAATGGTATTGATCCGGGAACCCATCCCGGTTTCCTTAGCCACATCGTAAGCATTGATGACATAAAATTTTAAATTTTTGTCAATAATCTGCTGCTGGACTTTTTTGGGGATATTATCCCAGATTTCATCAGGTCCATAGGGCGCGTTCAGGAGAAATGTGGCACCCGGGGTGGCATACCGCAGCATATCATACTTTTCCAGAAAGACAAATTGATGGCATGCCATAAAATTTGCCTGTTTTATCAGATAAGTAGAGCGAATTGGCTTCTTTCCAAATCGAAGATGGGAGGTAGTAATGGCACCTGCCTTTTTAGAATCGTAAACGAAATAGCCCTGAGCATAATAATCGGTACCCTCACCGATAATTTTGATTGAATTCTTATTCGCTCCCACCGTACCATCAGCACCCAGACCATAGAACATTCCCCGGACAACATCCTCACCTTCAGTTGAAAAAGAAGGATCGTAATCAATACTTGTTCCGCTGACGTCATCATTAATACCCACAGTAAAATGATTCTTCGGCTTGTCCTTCTTCATCTCGTCGAACACGCCCTTTACCATTGCAGGAGTAAATTCTTTTGAGGAAAGCCCATATCGTCCGCCAACTATCCTGGGCATTTTCTCGAAAGGAAGCTCGCCCTCGGAATTAATTTCATTCAGGGCGGTGATAATATCTTCATAGAGCGGTTCACCGGCACTCCCCGGTTCCTTGGTTCGATCCAGAGTAGCAATTGTTTTAACAGTTTTGGGCAGAGACTCTACAAAAGCTTTCGGAGAAAATGGCCTGTACAAACGTACCTTCAGAATACCAACCTTGTCACCCTTATCTGCCAGAAATTCCGCCGCTTCATGTGCGGCTTCTGCACCGGAACCCATCAGTACAATCACCCGGTCCGCCTCAGGATGTCCAATGTAGTCGAACAGGTGATAATGACGTCCCACCACTTTGGCGAATTTATCCATCTGTTTCTGAACGATTTCCGGGAATTTCTCATAGAAAGGATTTATTGTTTCCCGTGCCTGGAAAAACACATCCGGATTCTGAGCAGTACCCCGAATAAATGGATTTTCCGGAGAGAGGGCTCTTTTCCGATGCGCGATGACCAGATCGTCATCAATCATTTCTTTCATATCATCTAAAGTGAGTTCTTCAATTTTCTGAATCTCATGGGATGACCGGAATCCGTCAAAGAAATGAATAAACGGCACTCTGGCTTCCAGAGAAGCGGCCTGCGAAATGAGTGCAAAATCCATGATTTCCTGGATTGAGCCGGATGCCAGATGCCCAAAACCGGTGGAACGGGTCGCCATAACATCACTATGATCGCCAAAAATCGAAAGCGCATGGGTGGCTACTGTTCGTGCGGAGACATGAAATACGGTAGAAGTTAATTCTCCCGCAATTTTGAACATATTCGGGATCATAAGTAGCAATCCCTGAGAAGCGGTGAACGTGGTGGTGAGCGCACCGGTCTGCAGTGCTCCGTGCACCGCACCTGAGGCCCCACCTTCACTCTGCATTTCAACAACACTCGGCACTGTTCCCCAGATATTTTTCTCGTTTTTGGCAGACCACTCATCTGCCCACTCACCCATCGGTGAAGATGGAGTGATCGGATAAATCGCAATCACTTCATTAATTTTGTGAGCAACATAAGCAGCCGCCTCATTCCCGTCGATCATCACTTTCTGTCGCTGCATTTTAAATCTCCTTTTAAAAAATATGCAAATTATGTACTCATTGTGAACTGAGTCTTCCAACCCGGCTTTTTAATCATTAATTTAAAAACCAGATCAAAACAAAAGTTATTGATTAATAGTGGATTTATCAAGATTAAAAAAATATTATTATCACAAATTAATGAGAATAATTCTCACTTATGTTACTCATTTCCTTAAAAATTTTTGATGAGATATGTTATATTTTTTAAAAATAAGCCTATAAAAAACAGCCTTGGTTGTTAATCACTATTTGTGTGGCATGATCCGAATGTTGCAGAATTACTCCTGAATCACCTATTGTAATATTTGTAACATTCAATAATCAAGGAGTCACCGATAGCCAATTTCCCACGGCATTTTCTGTAAATAAAAGTGTTACTGTTATAAATAAAGATTGGATAAACAGGATCAGCAGAATCCTGTTATAACAGGTTTGACAGAACCTAATTCAGCCAGAGCGTTTTTCCAATTCCACCAGTATCTCACCAAAGAAATCAGGAATTGCCTGCTCTTCATACAAAAGTGTGTTATTATCATCAGGTAGCTTCAGTTGATCCACCAAGAATACCGAACCTTTCACCGATACTGTATCCATTTCAATATCTCGGGAATGGTCGGCCTTTTCCCATACATCAGAATCCCCACCCGGTAAATCCTGCCGGCCAGCCAGATAATTCCCACAATAGTAAGAACATTGATAAATATGGACAGGCCAATTTCCCAGGCCGGAGGGTGTATCAGGAGGATACGCAGGAACATTATAAGAGGTGTAAAAAATGGCACCAGGGAAAGAATTCTGGCAATATCCGTGGTAGGATCACGAATCACCATGAAACTGATCATGAAGGGCAGAACCACCAGGAGAGTAACCGGTGTGGAAAGAGACTGTGCATCCTGCATATCGGAGCAGAGAGCACCAACAGCTGCATACAGAGTTGAAAAGGTGAAATATCCAATAATAAAGAACAGAATAAAATAAAATATCAGCGAAGGAGACACACTGATGTAGTCCGAAATTCCAGGAATGGAAGTGGTAGCAATCATAAAAGCCAGTAAAGCCATTACACCCCATATCACATACTGAACCAGTCCCACAGATCCAACGCCCAGAAGTTTGCCCATCATCAACTGAAAGGAATTGGTTGAGGACAGCAATACCTCTATAATCCGGGAGGTTTTCTCCTCGATTACGCTGCGCATGATGGAACTGCCATACACGATAATAGTCATATAGAGAATAACCAGGAATATCAAAGCGGACATATATTCCTGATCGAAACCCCTTTCCTTCTCCTCACCGCGTTCGATTTTAATAGACTGAATTGATACATCCCGTGTCATTTTATTGATCTGATCCGGATCAAGACCCGCCCGACGGAGCTGTTCCCGGTTGATCACGATGCTGAGACCATTCTTTAACCGCTGCATCAACTCCAGATCGCTCACCGTTCTGGCTATATAGGTAACAGAAGGGAATTCCAGAATATCCTGCGGTATGATGAGTATGGCATTCAAAGTACCTTCTTCTAACAGTTTCTTATATTTTTCCGATTCTGCGCTGTACTCCATCGGAAAAATCGTTACAAAACTGATGCGCTGTGCTCCACTTTTCAAGGTATCAGAAAAAATATCATCCAGCTTTTCCTTAAAATCAGAGGCCTGATCCACCAGCCCGATCGTTACAGGTGTTTCACTGCTAACAGTCATGAAATAGGCCGGAAGAAGCATTATGCCGATGATCAGAACAGGACCAAGGATGGTGGCAATCAGAAATCCACGGGTGATAACCTTTGTCAGGAATTCTCGTTTGATGATTTTAAGAATCTTTTTCATTTTTCTGAACCTTTCACCTGTTCAATAAAAATTTCATTCAATGAGGCATCGGAAATTTCAAATTTCTTTATAATAAGACCCGAGCCGGCGAGTAGCTTAAAAAGTTCCTGCGGATCTGCGTCCTCATCGAGGCGAAGTTCCATAAAATTACCGTAATCATCTATCTTTCGGACAAAGGGAATTCTGTGAACAAAATCCGAATCCCCTTGGTATTCCAGTAACACAGAATTATAACTGTATTTTTGTTTAATCTGATTGATTTCTCCCCGCAGTAACACCTGACCTTTGTTGATGAGACAGATAGAATCGCATAATTTCTCCGCCTGATCCATCAGATGGGTGGAGAGAAGAATCGATTTGCCGGCTTTTTTCATTTCCAGCAGAATATCTTTCAGAAAGCGAGTATTTATGGGATCCAGACCCGCAAAGGGCTCATCCACGATCAACAGTTCGGGAGAATGAATCACTGCACCGATAAATTGAACTTTCTGCTGCATCCCTTTACTCAGATTCTGGATACGATCTCCGGCCCATTTACCAAGTTGGAACCGTTCCAGCCATTCATAGGCCTTTTTTTTTGCCTTAGCAGCTTCCATGCCTTTCATCTCACCCAGAAACTGCAGATGGGAAACCAGTTTCATCTTGGGATAAAGTCCACGTTCTTCAGGAAGATAACCGATTTTATTTTTAAGAGATTCCCGGAAAGATTGTCCAAGTATTACTATTTTGCCGGAATCAGGAACAATAATGTTCATAATCATACGCATGGTGGTGGTCTTCCCGGCTCCGTTGGGACCCAGCAATCCAAAAAGTTGCCCGTCACCGATAGCGAAGGAAACCCGGTCGACCGCCCGAAATGTATTATATGATTTTGATATCCTGTCCAGAATCAGACTGTTCATTTTTTAAATCCGTTTTTTTAGACGCTAAACTAATGCCGGATCAACTGATGAGCAACTGTTATGAAAATTCATCGACATATACAATACTATTGTCTTAAGAACGCTCCCTGAGCAATCTCTTGCAATCAACAGAATAAGATATTAACATATACACAGAAATTCATCAAAGAGGCGTTTCATGGCTACTCCTACCTACCTGCCGTTCATTCATAATGAATGGGTAAAGACCTACAAATCTATTACCATTAAAAATCCATACTCCCAGAAAAAAATTGCCAGAGTTTATCTCACAGAAGGCGATTTTCTGGATATGGCCGTGGAAAGCAGTCTGATTGGCTTTAAATATTCCCGGCAACTTTCGGGTTACGATCGCTATGAACTCCTGATGGGGATCGTTCATGGTCTGGAAAAGCGAGAGAAAGAAATTATCCGGACGATTACTGAAGAAAGTGGTAAACCGATTCGTTTTGCCAGAAACGAGGTTGATCGTGCCAAACTAACCTTCACCTGGGCGGCGGAAGAAGCACGGCGCCTGAACGGAGAATATATCCCTCTAGATGTCGCTCCTCAGACCAGGGGATATTTCGGAATTTCCAGACGATTTCCACTGGGTGTTGTCATGGGGATTTCTCCATTTAATTTTCCCCTGAACCTGGTGGCCCATAAATTGGCACCGGCACTGGCCACGGGCAACAGCATCATATTGAAGCCTGCTTCACAGACACCGGTTACCGCACTGAAATTGGGTGAAATCATTAAAGAGACCGGAATTCCCCCGGGAATGGTAAATATCATTCCTGCCAGTGGTAAAACAGCAGAAATCCTGGTAAAAGATGGTCGAATAAAAAAACTCACATTTACCGGAAGCGCCAGTGTCGGATGGTATCTGCGTTCAGTAGCCGGTAAAAAGCCCGTAACCCTTGAACTGGGAGGAAATGCAGCAGTAATCGTGGAACCGGATACAGATCTGGATGAAATTATTCCTCGTCTGGTAACGGGTTCTTTTGCATATGCCGGACAGGTCTGCATCTCGGTTCAGCGTATCTATGTTCAGGAGGATATTTTTGAATCCTTCATCGACAACTTTACCCGCGAAACCAGAAAAAATGCAATTACCGGAGACCCTTCCAGAGAAGAAACAATGGTTGGACCGATGATTGATAATGATTCCGCCAAAACTGCCGAAGATTGGGTAAAAGAAGCCATCAAGGGAGGGGCGACACTGATCATGGGTGGCCACCGCAATAAAAATTTCTTGGAACCGACCATTCTTACCGGAACATCGCCCCACATGAAAGCAGTATGTGAAGAAATATTTGCACCGGTCGTTTCCATTGAATCTTATCGAAACTTCACAGATGCTATCAATATGGTCAATAATTCTCACTACGGTTTACAGGCAGGAATTTACTGCAATGATTTCAAGAAAATTCAGCAAGCTTACAATGAGCTGGATGTCGGTGGTGTGATTGTGAATGACTATCCCACTTTCCGTATTGATCCCATGCCATATGGAGGGATGAAAGACAGCGGATCGGGTCGAGAGGGACTCCGTTATGCGATGGAAGAAATGACCGAAATAAAACTGCTGGCTGTACGGGGATACAAAAATCCGGATAAATAGGGGAAATTATTTCATAAAAAAACAGAAAAAAATGAAAAAAAATTAGAAATATGTGATATAAATCTTGACAAAAATAGCTGTTATACTTAAATTTTTTATACTTACGGGTATTTCCTCTTCATCCAAGTTTTAATTAAAAATCCGTAAGCCCGTTGGTGGAGAGGCTAAATTGGTTTCAGGTAAAGGAGGTATATTTTTTTATGCCCACTGGTACGGTGAAGTGGTTTAATGAAGCTAAAGGATGGGGCTTTATAGTTCCCGAAGACGGTGGGGATGATGTTTTTGTTCATTACTCAGCAATTGAAACAGACGGATTTAAAACCCTTAAAGAGGGTCAGAAAGTTGACTACGAACTGAAGCTGGGGAAAAATGGGAAATATCAAGCAAACGATGTGAAAATGTCAGAAGAATAGCATCATCTCAAGTCTTAAAAAACCCGGCTTTCATGACGAAAGCCGGGTTTTTTTATTTGCCAGCGAAGGGTCAGTTCACAAATATTTTTTTTGAAATTTTTTCCTGAAATACCAATAGAACAGGATACCGGTTGCCACAAGCACAACTCCTGCCATGGTTTCCAACGGCTGATCGAGGAATGTATTAAACATAATCCAGAGTACAATTACCATATAAAATATGGTTGTATAGGGGTATCCCCATGCGAGATAATGACTCACCGGGGTTTCCTGTTTGATCCGAAGAAGAAAAAGTGCAAAGCCTGACAGCACTCCAAAACCGAGCATCACAAAAACAGTGTATGTCAGTAACTGGTTAAAACTACCGGTGAGGATAAGAATGACTGTCCAGCCAAATTGAAGCCATAAGGCTGCTGCCGGTGTATTATATATGCTATGTATCTTCCCGAATACAGGAAAAAATTCTTTTTCCCGACTCATCGCAAAATAAATTCGTGCACCTGACAGGACAGTGGCGTTCAGCGTACTGAGTACCGCCATTAGTATTGCAATGTTAAAAACAATGGAAAGTCCAGCGCCCCGCAGAATGAGCAATACATGATGTCCGATATCGATAACATTTTCCATGCTCCACAGAGGCATAGCATAGAGATATACAATGTTAATTAGAATATATATGACAGTGACAGTGGCGACACCGGTCCAGGTTGCCCGAGGAATATTTCTGCGGTAATTCTGAATTTCACCCGCAACATAAGCCAGAACAGTCCAGCCTGAATAAGTAAAATAGACACCGATAAGAGCGACTCCCAGCTTAGAGGTAATCCCCAGATCCGGAAATCTCTGGAATGCCGGTGTCAAATGTTCCCAGTTTCCCTGCGGGGAGGTCAGCCCGGCGATAATATAGGAACCGAAAACGAAGAGACTGAGAAAAGTAAAAAACCGCTGAAAGAGAGCGCCGGAACGAACTCCACGGACGTTGACATAGGTAAAAAACAGGGTAATCAGCACAGCAATGATTTTGTGCAGTGTAATTCCGGTTCCGATACCCGGCATCGCCAGATGCCATTCTCGTGCTTCCGATCCAAAAAAGTTCAAAAAATAATGAGAAAACCCAACTGCAATAACTGCTATTGAGCCGGTATATGTTACCAGAAGAGCTGCCCAGCCAAATAGAAATCCAAGTATCGGGTGGTAAGCGTGAGTAAGATAATGGAAATCACCGCCGGCATGCGGGAAGCGGGTGGATAGTTCTGCATATGTCACACCACCGCAAAATGAAATAAATCCACCAATTACCCAGATCAGAATCATATAACCGGGATCACTCACGTACTGAGCAATATAGCCGGTAGTGGTAAAAATACCGATACCGAGAATGTTGCCCACCATCAACACATATGCGTCTTTAAAACCGAGAATTCTAAATGTAGAAGGAATAGAAGACATTTGCTCTCTCTATTATGTTCCTCCTGATAAGATGCAACACCTGTCTTTATCAGGTTCGTCTGATGAGTTTCAGACTGAATAGGCTTAAGAACGATTTACTGTTATTCTGTGGACAATTCAAACATCATAATTCTATTATTGCCCGAATCGGCCACATAGACAATCTGCCCTTCCTTAAAAGGTGTTACTGCAATTCCGCCAGGATTTCTGAATTGTTTCAATCTACTGCCGTATCCCAGAACGGACTGAAGCTGTAGCCCGGAGGAAGCAACAAAGCGGTAAAAACCCGGGAGTCCTTCCGTTCCGGATGAATCCGCATCTCCCTTGCCTGCATCCACCAGGAACACAAATCCATTTCGATCTATGGCAACATCCTGCAGGTTCCAGAATTTATCTGTGGCATAGATATCTGAACCGATCAATGCCGTGTTGGGTGTAAGAATCGGTTGACCTTCGAAAGTACGGGTTGTGATATGCTGGAACTTATAGGAGTTTTCCAGCAGGCTGGTGCGTCCGGTATGCGTAAACATAAATTCCGTTGTATTTTCCCGGCTGGAAACATCCAGATACCTCTCCCGGAGTGAAACAATCGAAGTTGGCAATATCGTGGAGAACAGTGCAGTACCGTTCACTTCCAGTGGAAGTTGGCCTTTTAATGTGTGGTTTGCATAGAAATCGTATATAAAACTGAATTCTTTATAATTACTATTAGTGTCTCTGGGTTGTATGGCAGTCACATAATATTCAAAACCGTTATAAACCGTAATACCGGTATACTGAAGGGTGGGTTCACTGGCCCGTTCGAAAATGATTTCCACAGGAGTGGCAGATATGTTGTGGTTATATCTATACAAATCCAGTTTATATATTTTATTTGTTTTATTAACAACCAGCAGTTGCAGGCTGTCATTCTGGGTAATAGCAGCCGGATGAGGTATTCCGGTACAAACACCCTGGATGGTGCCACCGGCATCCATCATCACAATTTCATCGGATCCGGTATTGCATACATAAACAAAATTATCCACCCCGTAGTAAATGTCCGTCGGATTCCGGAAAGAATAACCGGCATCATCGTCCAGAACAGGTAAAATCATATTGTACACTTCATTATTAATATTGGCATAGCGGTCTTCTTCAGAAGGAATGGACGGAACCGGATATTTGTCGTGAGAGCAATCCACGCTAAACAGAAAAAATATAGTGATTATTGATAAGAAACGAATCAGCATAGAACAGGGTCCTTTATTTAAAACCGGATACTTAAAGCAAACCTATTCACATATCCTAAACGGCCAAAATTACTGAATGCATAATCAACTCCAATGTCCAGGGCACTTACGGGAACATTAAGCCCGAATCCGGCAGAGAAATCTTCTTCTAAACGGGCACTGGTAAAACCGCCACGGAGGGCGAACAGATCCTGCCACCAATATTCCAGACCGATATTCACATTCTCCACATTGTCGTTGGGATGATTCAACTGAATAGACCCGGACAGCAAATGTTCTTCTGTCTGCAGAAATTCAGCGGCAATGCCCACCCGGAACAGAATGGGAGGAGGAAATTTCTGAAAGCTGTCCCTGGTAGTAACTTCATTCTCCAGATTTTTATACTGGAAACTGCCTGCAGGTGCTATATCATTTCCAAAATTCGTGACAGTTACAGCGAAGCGGATAGATTCCCATCCGGTGCGGTAATAGGTTCCCAGATCGAACAGCAGTGCATTTATGTTCAATTCTGCCAGAGTTTCATACAGATATTTAACGGTAATTCCAAAGCTGAATTTGTCAGTCATTTTCCGGGCATATGAAAGTCCCACAAGTGCATCCGAATAACTGAAATACCGGCCGGTGCCATAAGGATAAAGTTCGGTCGTCTCTTCCATATCCTCAGTATGCAGGTAGGTAATAGCCAGTCCCACTGAATTCACCTCATCAAGATGATAAACCATTCCCAGAAATTCCATCTGAATGTCTACCAGCCAGCGGGTATTGGAGAAAAATAGTTCATTCCGATTAAACTGGGTTAGTCCGGCCGGATTATAATAGAGTGCTTCGGCATCATTTGCGATGGCCACAAATGCCTGTCCCATGGCAACGGCCCGGGGACCTGTACCGATTTTCAAAAACTGAGCCGAAGAAGTCCCCACCCGTTGACCTCCCAGATTGGGCAGGAGCTGGGGGTAGGCTGTCGCAGTCATCATAAATAAAAAAAGTATATATTTGACTGAATTCATGTTATCTCCGAACTGAAATTAAAACTCCATTGAAAAACCAAATCTGATCTGTCTCGGCTTACGATATCGTGCCGGATTAAAAGGAAATGGTTCTGAAATGGGAAAAAACCGGTCCGGATACAACGGATCATTCCAGCTGATCGGCGTGGGATCGCCGTATTCATAGGCATTTCCGGTCACATTGTTAATGATGTTGACATTATTTGTATTGAACAGATTTGTTATATCGATGCTGAATATATATCGGAAACGCGACCACTGAAAAAATTTACGGAAGCTCAGATCGGCCCAATGCCAGGGATTCCCGAGTTTACTGTATCGCAGACTCTGATCTTCTACCAGTGTGTAAACAGGACGCCCGTCTTCCGGCCTGTAATAATTAAATTCTGCAGGGGTGTATCGTCTGCCAGCCATGGCGAACCAGCGGAAGTTCAGATTCCAGTCATCGAACATTTTTATTCCGAAGATGCGGGGGGCACGGTTATTCGGGACTCTGAAATTCAGGTTGAACGAAACCTGCCAGGGCCTATCCCACTGGGCGTAGGATTCTTTGATAGGCTCCTCATCAATACTCCCCTGTGCTACCAGTAATCCTATATCCGGTGAGGAAGATTTTGTGGTGGTCAATGAATAGGAACCACTCAGAACCCCGGAAAAATAGGTTCCCATTCTGCTGCGGAATTCTGCCTCGATTCCGCGTGAGCGGGCATAATCCAGATTAATGTAAAAAATGGCCGAACCGATCCGTGGAACACCTCGAATGGTGGTGGTCTGAACATAATCAAAAATGTCTGTATAATATGCAGTTACATTGATCACATTATTTTCATTTATCTTGCTGCGAACACCCAGTTCGTACTTTACCGATGTTTCCGGATTCAGGTTGGGATTCCCGAATTTCTGATACGCTGATTTGGAACTCACGCCACTCAGTTTTGCATAGACAAACTGAGGTTTCGGCTGTTTGGAAAAATGTCCATAATTGAAAAAGAGCATTAAATTATCGGAAACGGGATGAGAAACTGCCAGTCTGGGCATCAGGCGAAATTTAAACCTGTGCCCCATAAATTTATAAGTCTCATCCGCATAGTCCTGACGTATGGTTGGAGTCAGCAGATTGAGGGTATCATTAACCGCGCGGTCCACAAATTTTCCCGGCATCCAGTAGTCGAGTCGTACACCGGCATTCAGATAGAATCCCTCAAACTTGATATTGTCCTGAACAAAGAACGCCCCGTCTGCGGGATAAACCCGGTAGACGTCCTGTGTTGAACCAAACCCGCCTTCCAGCCAGGGATCAACAATATCCAGCATCTGCATTTCCTTGAAGGACGATTCAAAACCGGCTTTCAGGGTGTGGATATTCCCGATATG
Organism: Calditrichota bacterium; assembly: GCA_016934605.1. Classification (GTDB taxonomy): domain Bacteria; phylum Calditrichota; class Calditrichia; order RBG-13-44-9; family RBG-13-44-9; genus RQOF01. The sequence continues at coordinate 14,800 of JAFGSO010000493.1, forward strand.
GCTGGTTACATCTCCCTGAAGAGTATACCATTCTATGAAATGATCGTGCCAGAATGTGGCATTGCCGTAATCATAAAAACCATCTCCCGGTATGATGCGTATTTTGGTGCTATCGTCCCGCGGTGTGTAATACTGAACCGGCAGACGCGGAACATCGAGCGGTTTCTGATATTGCGACCAGTGAAGACCGTTCCAGTCAGAACGCAGGTGAGCCCAGTACTGGCTGAACTGAATCTCGTAGAAGGTGGTTTTATTCAAAGTATGTTTCCATTGCAGTGAAAACTTTTCATTATCATGGGTGTAAGTATTAAAAATATCGAGATTTTGTGAATATTCGTAAGGAAAGCCAGGACCGGGCTCCACATACTCGAGATTCGTCTGCAGAGATTGCCGGTTCTGATTAATGCTGATGGAACGGTTATAGGAAAAAGTTAACTGCCGCGTCGGGCTCATTTGCCAGTTTAATTTAAAGAGCCCGGACCAGTTATTGTTCTGTCGCGAGGCGAAAGTGGTTGGGGTCAATATCGAGTTTCCAAACAGATCCAGCGTGGGGGAGATTGACGAATAGAGCTGATTCGCCGCACTGCCTGTATAATCGTCCGCTACCTGGACATATATATTCGTAAAAAAGTACATCTTCCCCGGAACCTTAATTCCCAGAAAAGGCAGAAAATAATTGGAAATCAATTCCGGCCCGCCCAGATTGAATTCATACAGATCTGAGTTGAAGCTCCATGGCTGGTCATAGAAAAGTCCCAGGTTATCCGTTTTATAGGAGGCGAATCCTTCACATTTATCCGATCCGGATTTGGTTTTCACACTGATGATTCCTGACGTTGCCTGCCCGTATTCAGCATCGTATCCGCCGGTTATAACTTCAACTTCTTCAATAGCATTGGCACTGATATTCAACCCAAATCCTGTACCGGACAGCGGATCCTGGACAGAAATACCGTCCACCAGATACTGTGCTTCATAGGTACGTCCACCCCGGATATGTATTTCATCATCCTGCTGAACAATCCCCACCTGACTGGAAACAATTGTTTTCACATCTTCAAAAATCTGATTGGAGATGTCCTGGCTGGTTACCGATCGGGTCGTATTGGTCTGATCGAATTCAATCAGTGGCTTTTCTCCGATGATCACAATTTCCTGCCCCAGAGCCAGGGAAGTGGATTCCATCTCAAAATTAACGGTAATACTCTCTCCCGGCAGAACTTTTACACCCGTTTTCTGAATAACCTTATAACCTATGTAGCTCACCTCCAGGCTGTATTCGCCTGGATTTACATTGGGGATGACATAAAAACCATCCGCATCAGTGGAGGCTCCCAGATAAGTTCCCAGGACAACAATATTCACACCCACCAGGGGATCTCGGGATTCACTGTCCTGCACAATCCCTCTGATAGTCCCTTTTGGAGGCTGTGCAAAAGCAGTGATAGTGAAAAGAAGAAAAATACCTGCTATATAAAATGATTTTTTCATAAAAAAATCTGCTCATTTAAAAATATCATTCAGAATAATATCAAAAAATTCATCCAGATTGTTATCGGCTTTCAGTTGGTGAAGCGGTGCAGCTGAAAACACGAAATCATACGGATTTGCTTTTGGATTATCATTTTTACCCAACATAATGAACAACGGTGTATCATACGGTGGTGAGGGATTCTGAAATCGGTACATCGGGATGGATGTCACCTTGGGAATTAGTGCTTTAATGCCAACCACCGTCTGTGATACCCTGAGAACCGGCAGTTGTCGGGCTGATGGGAAATTCAGCTGGAAAGCAGAATCCGGATTGAATATGTTGCCGGGGAAACTGCGGTAATTGGTTTGACTAACAGAGTCTACAGGCGAGAATCCCAGTGGATTACCCAGGGTTCCAAAAGCCTGATTAAACATGGTGCTGTAGATAATTTTTCCTCCATCGGGAGGATTCATTGCTTTATCAAGAAACTTCGGAATTGCAATCTGGGCCGCAATAAAATGACTGTTTGC
>JAFGSO010000081.1 GCA_016934605.1 Calditrichota bacterium
AAGATTGCCTCGATTCAGCTCAAAAAAGTTGATGTTCAGGCGGGTTCAATTCTCGATACCACTCAATATGCCGAAGCCGGCCTGGCAAAAATTCTGAACCGGCTTCACATTCCCACCAGAGATTTTGTGATCAGGGAAAATCTTTTGTTTGAGGAGGGTGATACCGTCAATTCTGACCTGCTGGCGGATAACGAGAGAATCCTGCGCTCATTGACCTATATTGAAGATGCCAGAATATATATTAAATCACATGGGAAGGATGAGAAAAAAGTCGATGTTCTGATAGTTATCAAAGATGTATTTCCCATTGGATTTGATCCGGTGGTTACAGACCTGAACAATTACCGATTCGAACTGTTTGATAAAAATTTTGCAGGACTCGGCACAGAACTTCGTTATAAATTCTATTACAATGATGCAAAGTTCCCTCCCTGCGGCCACGAAGCTCTCTACTGGATGAACAATCTGCATGGCACTTTCATTGACGGTTTTCTACAATACCGGTATGTCTATGGAGAGACTCTGGTCAGAGTTAATTTTGCAAAAGAATTTTTAACTCCCCGGACGCGCTTCGCCGGAGGCCTGGATCTGGGTAGAATATCTGAGACGCGCATAGAAATTGAAAATGGCCTCAAAGTCAGGGTCCCAAATGCCTTTAATTTTGGTGATATCTGGGGAGGTAGAGCCTTCCAGGTTGGTGATGAAAGCAGCCGGCGTACAAATGTTCTTGCCCTGAGATACAGAAAAGATGATGTAACATCCCGGCCGTTTGTAAGTCCGGACAGTAACCGCTATTATCATGATTCCGATCTTCTGCTGGGAAGTGTGGTTTTCCGAAAATCCGAGTATTATAAAAGCAGCCTGATAAGATCTTTTGGAACTACTGAAGATATCCCGGTTGGATGGTTGTATAAATTTACGGTCGGATTGGAGGCTGGTGAATTTTACGACAGACCATATTTTGGATTTGAATTTGTCCGAACCTATGTAAAAATCAGTGCGGGTTATCTCGGTTATGGAATGGGGATTGGAGCTTTTTACCACCAGCAGCGCTGGCAGCAGGGAGCCGTAAAATTTAATTCAACCTATGTAGCGCCTTTGTTAAAAAAACATGGTTTTCGATTTCGTAACATTCTTAATCTTGATATCACTTTGGGGATCAGACAATCTGAGAGAGAATATATTGATGTGGATGCCGAGATCCGTGGCATATCAGATTTCGAATTATCTGGCAAGAATAAGATGGTTCTGAGTCTGGAATCAATCGCTTTTTCTCCATGGGAACTGGCCGGTTTCCGTTTTGCATTCTATGCTTTTTCTGATTTTGGTTTTCTTTCAGATGATCGCCATTTTAACCGAAGTGATTTCTATGGCATTGCCGGCCTGGGATGCCGGATCAGAAATGAGAGTCTGGTATTTAATACACTGGTGCTCAGAATCGGCTATTATCCGCGGGTGCCTGATGGTTACAGCCAGTGGAAATTCGATTTGTCTTCAAAGGATCCACGGTTTTTTACGGATATTCACACATTGAAACCCCATCTGATTACCTATGAATAATAAATTTAGACCCCCGCTTCGCCCTGTTGCAAAAACCGGAAATGATCATCATTAAAGCAAACAGGGTCCGGTTTCCTTAATCCGGAAATATTAGTCATTATCCACATTCATTGTGCTTTTTGTTACTTTTTACTTGAACCGTTTTTGATTATGAGTAAATTATGGTCACGAAAATTTTAGTTTGATTAATTTAGAAGCTTTAACACGAATATGCATTGATCTAAATCTCTTTGTTCTATGTGGCTCTGTGGCTATTAATATGCCGCAGACACATGACACCGAAAAGAACTTACTATAAAGAAAAAATCGGCCAAAGGGCAGATCCGCCAAATCGGCGGAAAATATAAGAGAAAAGAATACAACAATCATAAAAGTTCATTAGTTTTACGGATGAGATGCGACAAAATAAAATTCAGATCATTCTCAAACGGTACATTCTCTCATTTTATTAAAGTGCTTCACTTTGTGCCCTGGTATCATGGGTTGATGAACTATTCAGGTTATTATTTCTATACTCATAAGTGCAATAATTAATCGGCAGCGGCTTTTCAGAAATTCCTGACACCCTTAGAAAAAGAACTGAATGCAGATGTTCTCAATATACCTCATGCTGATTTTTTTTCTGCTGACACCACTTGTTTCCCCACTCTTTAAATTTTTCAAAGAGAAGGCAAACTGGGTGCTTGCCGTTTTCCCGGCACTTTTTTTTATTTCAATGATGATGATGATTCCGACCATTCAGTACGGACCGAAAATCATCTCTCTTCAATGGGTTCCATCAATTGGCGTAAATCTTGATTTTGTATTTGACGGATTAAGTATACTTTTCGCCCTGCTGGTAAGCGGCATCGGAATACTGATTTTTATATATGCCGGCAGTTACCTGAAGAACCACCCTCTGATATCACGATTTTATGTTTTCCTGTTTATCTTCATGGCATCCATGCTGGGACTGGTCCTTTCCGATAATATTATTCTGCTTTTTATTTTCTGGGAAGCGACCAGCATCAGTTCTTATCTGCTTATCGGATTCGATCATGAAAATCCGGAGGCCAGGAAGGCGGCTCTGAAAGCATTATTGATTACCGGATTGGGAGGTCTGTCTCTGATGGCCGGACTTATTTTGCTGGGGAGCATTACCGGATCGTATACTATTTCCGGCATGAATCCCGTAACGGCAAATTCACCGCTTTATGGCCTGACGCTTTTTCTGATTCTCCTGGGAGCATTTACCAAATCTGCCCAGTTTCCATTTCATTTCTGGTTGCCGGGTGCTATGAAAGCTCCAACCCCGGTCAGTGCCTACCTGCATTCTGCTACCATGGTAAAAGCCGGCGTTTTTCTTCTGATGCGGCTGAATCCTATCCTGGGCGGCACCGCCGATTGGCACCTGTGGGTGACTCTTGCCGGAACAACCACCATGTTAACAGGATCCGTCCTGACTCTCGGCCAGAAAGATATGAAAGGTCTCCTTGCTTCTACCACCATTATAGCGCTGGGTATACTGGTTACTCTGATTGGATTAAGTACTTCGCTTGCAGCAAAAGCTGCACTGGTATTTCTGTTAGTCCATTCGCTATACAAAGGTTCGCTGTTTTTGGTCGTGGGAATAATTGACCATGAAACCGGCACCCGTGATATCACTAAACTGCACAGTCTTACCTGGGTGTTACCTTTCAGCGCATTTTCAGCTGTTCTGGCCGCATTTTCTATGTCGGGATTTCCACCCCTACTGGGCTTTATCAGCAAGGAACTACTTTACGAGGCCAAGATACAGGCACCTTCGGCAGGTGAAATAATTCTGATAACCGGATTTCTGGCGAATGCCGTCAATGTTACCGTTGCTGCCCTTATTGCAATTAAGCCATTCCTGGGTCGGAAAAAGAAAATTTCCCATCACATCCACGAAGTCCCCTTTTCTCTATGGCTGGCACCGTTTCTGATGGCAGTTGCCGGGCTGCTGTTTGGATTTTTTTCGGATTCACTGGGACGTTTAATCATTTCACCGGCTCTGGCCGTAATACATGCTGAGCCGACTGTGGTGAAGCTGAAAATGTGGCATGGCGTAAATGAAGTTTTTCTGCTGAGTGTTATTACCGTCCTGACCGGAATTATTTTTTATTTTCTCTACCCGCAATTTATCCGTATGGCCGGAAAATTATCCCGTCTTCGCAGATTTTCAATATCCACTATTTATGAGCGATTCCTGACCGGTTTTCAGAAATTCAGTTATAGGGTTACCGTTTTTCTTCAAAATGGTCGACTCCGCTACTACCTGATGTCTGTTCTGATAGCCATGATCTTGCTGGTCTTATTATTTATATTCCCCTTCAGCGAGATTGAATGGAAACTGGAGATTACAGATATATATTTTTTTGATCTGGCGCTGGTTGTTCTGATCCTGATCGCTGCTGCACTGGTACTCTTCACATCATCACGACTAACCGCCATAGTGGCTCTGGGAATAATCGGGTACGGGGTAGCCCTGATTTATGCGCTATATGGAGCTCCGGATCTGGCGATTACACAACTGCTCATTGAAACATTAATTGTGATTCTGTTTGCTCTGGTAATTTTTCGGCTACCCAATTTCAGAAGTTTTTCCGGAAAATTAACGCGCTGGCGTGATGCCTTTATTGCGCTGGCCAGCGGTGCTGTTGTAACAATACTGACTCTGAAAGCAGGGAGTCTCCAGTTTCATCCCAATATATCAGGCTATTTTCTGGAAAAAAGTTATCGGGAAGCTTATGGCAAAAATGTGGTAAATGTTATTCTGGTGGATTTCCGGGCTCTGGATACACTGGGAGAAATAACAGTGCTCACAGTTGCGGCCATTGGCGTTTTTGCCCTGCTGAAATTAAAAAGGAAACAAAAATAAATGTATCCACTTATTTTCAGAATCACTTCAAGATACCTGCTACCGATTTTCCTGCTGTTTTCACTCATCGTGTTGTACCAGGGACATAATGCTCCGGGAGGTGGATTTATTGGTGGTCTTCTGGCTGCTACCGCTTTCATCATGTCTGCACTTGCCTATGGAGGGAAAACAGCACGGAAAAAGTTGAAGTTTAATCCCGCCACACTGGTGATGTTAGGACTTTTGACGGCTGTCTTCAGTGGAATACTTTCGCTTTTAAAAGGAGATCCTTTTCTGACAGGATTGTGGATTCACATACATCTTCCTTTAATCGGCGAACTCCACCTGGGGACTCCATTGCTGTTCGACCTGGGAATTTTTCTGACGGTTATTGGAATTACACTCTGGATTAGTTTCGGTTTGCTGGAGGAAAATGAGTAATGGAAACGATTCTTTCCTTACTGATAGGAGGATTATTTGCAGCGGGAATTTATTCTATTCTCAGGCGGAGTATTGTTAAACTGGTGATCGGCCTGATTATGCTGAGCCAGTCGGTAAATCTGCTGATTCTTACTGCTGCAGGACTAACCCGGGGAAATCCACCCCTTCTACCAAAAGAAGGATTCGTTACCGGACAGGGATATGCAGATCCACTGCCCCAGGCACTTGTGCTCACAGCCATTGTAATCAGTTTTGGTGTCATTTCCTTTACTCTGGTTTTATTATACCGCGCCCATCAAAAATTGGGAACGGATGATCTTGATAAAATGGGGGAGAGCGACCAATGATGCCGGAGCTTATTTTTCCTCTTCTGATTCCCTTGCTGACCGGAATTCTGCTGTTCATGAGCCGGAAATACCTGAGAGTTCAGACTTCACTGTCCCTTGCTGGTTCGCTGATATTCCTGGCTTCTTCCCTCATCCTGCTGTTCACCGTACTGGAAAAAGATATCATTACACTCCAGTTAGGAAACTGGCCGGCACCTTTTGGAATTACCCTGGTATGTGACCTTCTTTCTGCCATAATGTTGGTGCTCTCGGCCATAATAACTCTGGTCATTGTCATTTATTCGCTGCTGACTGTTGATGATTCCAGAAAAAAATACGGTTATTTCTCATTGATTTTTATGCTGATGTTCGGAATAAGCGGTTCTTTTCTTACCGGAGACCTTTTTAATTTATATGTCTGGTTTGAAGTGATGCTAATGGCCTCGTTTGTTCTGATGGTACTGGGAGGAGAAAGAGCTCAGCTGGAAGGTGCCGTCAAATATGTCTCCCTCAACCTGATCGGATCTTTCATTTTTCTGAGTGGAGTGGGTATCCTTTACGGAAAGATGGGAACACTGAATATGGCCGATCTGGCTGCAAAACTTAGTCTTGAACCCGGATCAGCACTTGTTTCAAGTTCGGCCATGCTGTTCCTGGTTGCCTTCAGCATCAAAGCAGCAGCATTTCCGTTTTATTTCTGGCTTCCCGCTTCTTATCATACACCACCGGCAGCTGTTTCAGCCCTGTTTGCCGGACTGCTAACGAAAGTGGGTGTATATGCCTTGATTCGCATTTTTACGCTGATCTTTATTCAGGATATTGCCTCCACTCATCAGATAATCCTGGTTATCGCCGGCCTTACCATGATCTTTGGCGTACTGGGTGCTGCATCTCAATTCGAAGTAAGACGTATACTTTCCTTTCATATTATCAGTCAGATCGGCTATATGCTCATGGGTCTGGGACTGTTTACATCGCTGGCACTTGCCGGTTCTATTTTTTACATCATGCACCATATCATTGTGAAAACAAATCTGTTTCTAACGGCAGGAGTCATTCAGCTTTTTCATGGCAGCAGTGATCTGAAAAAAACAGGGGGGCTCTTTAGAAAATCACCGCTGCTGGCGTTTACTTTTCTTATTCCGGCCCTTTCTCTGGCCGGTATTCCTCCTCTCTCCGGTTTCTGGGCTAAATTCACCCTGATAAAAGCCGGACTGGATCTGAACAGCATGTGGATTGTCGTCACTGCACTGCTGGTAAGCCTGGTAACTCTTTATTCAATGACAAAAATCTGGTCTGAAGCATTCTGGAAGCCACATTCAGGAAACTCGGGAATAACCAGCGAAGTATCCACTCCCCGCTGGAAATTAAATATTGCCGGTTTTGGGCCCATGATATTCTTACTTACCATAACCCTGATAATCGGTCTGTTTTCGGAACCGTTCTTTCAGCTTGCTTTCAGAACTGCGGAGCAGCTCCTCCACCCGGAGTATTATATAGATGCTGTGTTGAGAAAATAACAGGATAGTGTGATTTATGAAAAAAATTGTAAAAATAATCTCCTTCGTTTTTTTCTATATATGGGAAGTGATTCTCTCAAATTTTCGTGTTGCTTACGATATTCTTACACCCAGACATCGCATGAATCCGGGGATTATAGCCCTTCCCCTGGAAGAACACACCGATCTGGAACTTATGGCAATTTTTAATCTGATTACCATGACTCCGGGAACGCTCTCACTTGAGATATCACCGGATCGTAAATTCCTCTATATCCATGCCATGTATGTGAAAAATCCGGATGTTCTGAGAAATGAATTGAAAAATAAAATCGAGAAACGCATCCTGGAGATTTTCAGATGATAGAGATGAACTCAGAAATTATCGGATTTGCCCTGCTGATCTCGACCGGTTTTCTGACCATTGCCTCATTTCTGGTACTGTTGAGGCTGATTATCGGACCTGATATAACTGACAGGATAGTGGCACTGGATCTGTTTGCTTTTCTTTTCAGCGGAGCCGTCATCTTATTTTCTGTTTATGAAAATGAAAAAGTTTTTCTGAATATTATAATCATTCTTGCCCTGGTTGTTTTTCTGGGAACAGTTGCCTTTTC
>JAFGSO010000494.1 GCA_016934605.1 Calditrichota bacterium
CACTACCTTATTGAAATCAACAGATACTCCTTTTTGTTCCAATTCTTTTAAACGTCTTCGCGCTCTTTCCCTGACGGTGGCTTTCATGAATATTTTCAGTTCTGCATCCGGAAAAACTACCGTGCCGATATCCCTGCCATCCATTACCACACCGCCCATTTTACCCATTTCCTGTTGCTTCTGCACCAGGATTTCCCGTACCTGTGGATTCGCCGCCACCGGACTGATATTGCGGTCGATTTCGGGAGTCCTGATCTGTTCAGAAACATCCTCCCCATCCATATAAATAATCGTTTTTTGATGATTTTTCTTGAATTTCAGTTCAGTTTCACGCGCCAGCTCCGCCACTCTGTCCCTATCCTCCATCCGAACACCTTTCCGCAATGCTTTCAGTGTGACTGCTCTATACATGGCACCGGAATCTATATAAATATAATTCAGTTCCCGGGCAACAGCACGGGCAGTGGTGCTTTTGCCACTGGCGGCCGGTCCATCAATAGCAATTTTAATCTTTTTCCTGTTGCTCTTCATGCGGGTTTTCAATCACATCTTTTCTGTGTTTTTCTGCAAGATTCTTTAAACTTCGGATCTCATCCTCAGACAGCTCCCGCCATTCCCCCGGTTTCAGGTTATCCACCCGTAACCCGGCAAATTCTGCCCTGTGGAGTTTCTTAACCTGATAATTCAGCGTATCGAACATCCGTCTGATCTGTCTGTTCCTGCCTTCATGCAATTCAATTTCCAGCAGACTGGTATTGTCGACGATCCGGATTTCCTCGGCCTTGCTGGGAGCCGTTTTGCGCCCCTCGAGCATAATGCCGTGCTGAAGGTGGTATAAATCGATGGTGCGAATTCTTCTGTCCAGCAGCACCCGGTAAATTTTGGTAACACCGAAGCGGGGATGTGACAGCAGATATGCCAGTTTACCGTCAGTGGTAAGCAATAGTGCTCCGGTAGTATCAAAATCCAGCCGCCCCACGGGAAAAATTCGCTCCGGGATATTTACCACATCCAGAACATTCTTTCTTTTTTTTTCATCACTGGCTGTTGTTACGGTATGAAGGGGCTTATTGAGAAGAATGTATAAATGTTGTTCAACCGGTTCAACCCGCTGATTGTAATATTCCACAATATCATTGTCCGGGTCTATCCGGACTCCCATTTCAGTGATAACCTGGTTGTTCACCCGGATGGCCCCGGAAGCAATAAGTTCGTCACATTTACGGCGGGATCCCAGGCCGCACAGGGCGAGGTACCTGTTTAATCTGATTTTATTTTTCTTTTCCATCCTCTGCGTTCCCGTCGGATTTTTCCCCACCATTCGCCCGCATACCCAGTTGCTTAATATCAATTTCCCTGAGTAATGTTTCTCCCTGCAAAAACTGTTCATCCTCACCATCAATCAATTCCTCAATTTCCTTAAGCTTTGGAAGGTCTTCCATTGAACTCAATCCAAAATACTCCAGAAATTTTTTAGTGGTAATATATAAAAATGGGCTTCCGGGTGCTTTGGCTCGTCCCGAAATGGTGGTCAGGTTTCTGGAAAGCAACGTTTTTAATACACCGTCTGCATTCACACCTCTGATTTCTTCAATCTCCTGTTTGGTGATTGGCTGTTTATAGGCTATTATGGCCAAAGTTTCCAGTGCTTTCTGCGTCAGGCGACTTTTCTGCCTGCTCTGGTGCATAGCCTCCACATAATTTGAATATTCGGGCTGGGTAAAAATCTGATAACCACCGGCAATTTCCCGAATTTCAAAACTTCGCCCTGTTTGCCGATACTGTTCATTCAGATATTTTACCGCCTGACCAATTTCCCCGGGAGTTAAGGAAACCACGATTTCCCGGATACGGTTTACCGTCAATGGCGTGTCGCTGGTCATCAGCAGTGCTTCCAGAATGGAAACGTAGACCATTTTCTCTTCGGGTATTTTAAAATCCATATTAATAAACCTTCAGTAAAAAAATGAACAACTCAGGATTCAACTTCGGAATTGATTAAGCCAATTTCCCGTCTGATTTTTGGACCGACTCATCATGCACCGGGGAGACCTTCTGAAACCACATCCTTATCACGAAGTTTCATATAATTTCCCATATCCAGTTTCTGCAGTGCCACCAGACGTATTTCCGTGAAAGGTTCGGATTGTTTCGCGGATATAAAACTGAGTTGTATCAGATCCAGAATGGCCATGAAGGTGACAATCACTTCAATTTTCTGTGAAAGCGAGGTGGTAATTTCCCTGAACAGCACATATGGCCTGTTACCGAAGGTATTGAAAATATGCCGAACCTGATCCTCGATGGTTATTTTAATGATCTTCACCTGGTGGATGGTAACCTTCGGCATATTATCCAGAGCCTGTTTGAAAGCAACCAGAAGATCGAACAGGGAAACATCCTCCAGTTCGCTGTCTTTATCCCGGTTCAGTTCATGCAGAAAACTGTTTGGAATTTCGCGTGAAAAGTATTTTCTCTGGCGGGATTCCATTTCTCCTAAAGTAAATGATGCCTCCTTAAACTGCTTGTATTCCAGCAGTTGAGCTACCAGTTGGGCCCGCGGATCCATTATTTCCTCCTCATCTTCTGTTTCCGGGTGCGGGAGCAGCATCCTCACTTTTATCAGCATCAGGGTAGCAACCATTTCAATAAATTCCCCGGCAATATCGAGATCCAGCAACTGCATCAGCTCGATATATTCCAGATACTGTCGGGTAATTTCTGCGATGGGAATATCATAAACGTCTACTTCATTCTTCTTAATCAGAAACAGAAGAAGATCGAAGGGGCCCTCAAAAACAGGCAATTTTACTTTATACGACACTATTCAACTGCTTTTTGGTTTCTGCGATTATCGATTTCATCAATAGTATGTAAACTTTAAAACACCGCATCGATTGCGGACTCTTTCCATCACATGCTGTGCTCTGGCACGGGCATTTTTGGCGCCATTTCGCAATACTGTCTCCACGTATTCTCTCTCCCTCAACAGCCGTTTTCGTCTCTCCCGATAGGGATGGAAAAAAGTGTAAATCTTATCCAGCAGATCTTTTTTAGCCTCCGCATAACCATATCCGCCCTTCAGGAATTTTTCACGCATTTCGTCCTTTTCTTCCGGTGTGGCAAATAACCTGTACAGCTGATAGATGGTATTCGTATCCGGATTCTTGGGCGCTTCCAGTGGTGTGGAATCGGTCACAATTCCCATAATTTTCTGCTTGAGTGTATTATATTCCGAAAATATATCAATAGTATTTCCATAACTTTTGCTCATTTTCTGGCCGTCGATTCCGGGAACCACAGCCACTTCCGGCAGAATATATTCTTCCGGAATCACAAAGGTCTCGCCAAATATATTATTGAATTTAATGGCCATGTCACGGGTCATTTCCAGATGCTGCTTCTGATCTTTCCCGACCGGCACGACTTCCGAATCATAAATCAGAATATCGGCAGCCATCAGAGTTGGATAAGCGAACAAACCGTGACTGGGAGTAATACCCCGTGATATTTTGTCCTTGTAAGAGTGTGCTCTCTCCAGCAGTCCGAGAGGCGTTACGGTGGACAGAATCCAGGCCAGTTCGGTGACTTCCGGTATATCACTCTGGGCAAACAGGCATGCCCTTCCCGGATCCAGGCCCAGCGCGATGTAAGCCATAGCAACCTCTATGGTATTTTCCTCCAGCCGTCGTCGGTCCTGGATGGTTGTGAGAGCATGAAGATTTGCCACAAAGTAATAACATTCATTATTTTTCTGGAATTCGATATGCTGCTTTATGGCACCAAAATAGTTTCCGATATGGAGTTCACCTGAGGGCTGTATTCCACTCAATATCCTTTTGTTTTTGATATCCTGCATTTTGTGTCCCGGTCGTTTCAGTTAAATTATCCGTTAAATTTAAAACCAAATAGGCCAGTTAAAAAGCATCATTTCACTTCGAATAATATTAAGTGAACGGATGCCCTGCCGCAATATCTATTTTGTGAATTATTTTATAGAGTTTAGCTGGAATCGGACGTATTAATACAAATCCGGATCAGTCCCTGAGGAAAAGATAGGGCTTCCAGTGGATATCTTTCACGCCGATGATTTTATACAGATAAAAAAAGTAATGGGGTTTCTTCGGCTTCTGGATTAAATTCATTCCCGCCTGTTCCGGTGTCCGGTTCCCTTTTTTATGATTACACAGCTGGCAGGCTACCACCAGATTCTCCCAGCTGTCCTTTCCACCTAAATGTTTCGGCACAATATGGTCGATGGTCAACGGTGTTGTTTTTTTACCACAATACTGACAGGTATTCCCGTCCCGGATCAGCAGGTTTTTGCGGTTGAGTAAAATCCGTTTCTGAGGGATCCTCACATGACGGGAAAGTCTGATAACACTGGGAATCGGCATTTCATAATTAATGGAATGCAGAAATCCGGAATTTTTTTCCACCATTTCCGCTTTTCCCAGAAAGATCAGTACTACTGCCCTCTTCACATTACAGACACTGAGGGGTTCATAATTCTGGTTGAGCAGGAGAACCGCATGGTTAAGGGGAGACATTACACTAAACCTAACAATTTCATAAATAACAGATACATTGGCAAAAATATAAAGACAGAGGAAAAGATTTGTCAAGCCCTTTTCCATATAATAGCCTGGTTAATTTTCAAACTTTAACATTATTTTATAATACAATGTCTTTATCTTTGTGCCCTCCGGGCCCTCTGTGGCTATTTCAGGTGCCACTGAGCACACAGAGAACACGGAGAAAGACTAACTACTAAGACAAAAGAA
>JAFGSO010000495.1 GCA_016934605.1 Calditrichota bacterium
GGAATCCGCAGGAGGACCATTATCTCAATTTATACTTTCTCTGTCAGGTTGAGGGGAAAGTAGAACTGAACAGGGAATCTTCGGAATGGAAATGGATCGGATTATCAGAGATGGATGAATATGATATTGCCTTTAAAAATGATGAAGCACTCAGAAAATACTGGCAAGATCAGTAGGGTGATTAAATGTTTAAGGAAAAGCGGCTATGACTAAAAAACAAATGGACAGGAATATTCCCACCACAGTAGTAACCGGCGATGTTGCCATTCAACAGCTGGAATTTCTAAAAACACCGGATAAATCACGTTTCAATAACTCGGGAAATTTTTATAACTGGCAGGCTTTTCCCACCAAATGTTTTCGATTTCTCCCGGGTGGGTCGCTTTTACTGGCCAAACTTATTCAGTCCTCCACCCATGCTAAAATCATTACACCATCACTGGAAAATATCGAAAAATTTTCATCAGATAAAATTCTTCATTCTTTTGCACGCATTCAAAAATTTCCCGCTTCCGGCACTGATGGTATAAAGAGAAGTGTTTATCGGGTGGTGCAATTTGACGGATATACCGGTCCTTCACAGAATACGCCCTCGGTGTTACCCATTGAACAAGATGATGCGGATGCAAAAATGGTGATAATAGATGATGCCGGACAGGGATTCCGTGAGGCACCCGATTTCTGGCCAAAAGCCCTCCGGAATACTAAGAAGCCCTTCATTTTTCTGAAAATGGCATTCCCTTTATTCAAAGGACTTTTATGGGAGGAATTGCTTCAAAACCATACCGAAAGATTAATCGTTATGGTCAGCGCAGAGGATGTCCGCCGCTCAGGGATCAATATCAGCCGCCAGCTATCCTGGGAAAAAACCGCCATCGATTTTATGGAGCAGATGCAGAATAATCCCAAATTAGCCGATATACATAATTGTGGTTACTTTATTGTCAGGTTTGACACCGATGGAGCGATTCTTTATTCAAATCAACCTGATAAAAGAGTTGCAAAATTGTATTATGATCCCAAAATAGGTGAAGAAGGATTCTCGGATGTTATTCCGGGAATGATGAACGGTATCGGATCTGCATTTGTTGCCGGAATAGTATCAAAAATTATGGAGGAGGGTATAGAAAAGATCGGGGAGGGCATCCACAGGGGTTTGAAGGGAGCCCGAGGTTTTCTGGAAACCGGGTTTGGCACAGATGAAGCCGCAATCGATTATCCCGCTGCCCGGATTTTTCAACATCCATCAGGAGCTTTTGGTAATTTTTCGGTGGTTAATATACCGAAAGGTGATTCTCAAAAATCGGATATATTCAAGAGCTGGTGTATTCTGGGCGAATTATCCCGGCAGGCTTTAGAAAAGGCTGCAGTGAATTTCGTTAAATATGGTCATGACTCTAATCTGGAGAATATTCCCATTGGGCAATTCCGGAATCTGAGAATACTGGATCGCTGGGAGATAGAGAGCTTTAACAGCATCAAAAATCTGATTCGGGAATATCTTCACTCTCCGGACGTGCATCGACCGCTTTCCATTGCGGTTTTCGGTCCTCCCGGATCGGGGAAATCATTCAGCGTTAATGAAGTGGTAGAAAGTGTGGCTCACGGGAGCGTGAAAAAACTGGTTTTCAATCTTTCCCAATTTAAATCGGTAAAGGATCTGGCAGCAGCCTTCCATCAGGTTCGCGATGTGAATCTGGAGGGATACACACCAATTGTTTTTTTTGATGAATTTGATTCGGAATTTAACGGCACGCTGGGATGGCTGAAATATTTTCTGAAACCGATGCTGGATGGTCATTTTACCGAGGGAGAGGTAGATCATCCCCTTGGCAGGGCTATTTTTGTGTTTGCCGGTGGAACCTGTTCCACCTTCGAAGAATTCTCCCGCATGAAGCAATCAGTAGACACCCCGACCGACAAAACTCATTCGCTAAATAACGGAATGGCGAAGCAAAATGACAGTTTGGATCTTTTTCGTTTGGCCAAAGGACCCGATTTTGTCAGCCGACTGAGAGGGTTCGTTAATATCAAAGGAATCGATTCCGTCGATAAAAGCGATAGGTTTTACATCATTCGCCGGGCCATTATGTTCCGGTTTTTAATGAAGGAAAAAGCATCCCATCTTTTTGACAAAGAAGATAAACTGGCCATTGATTCTGTGCTATTGAATGCCTTTCTGAAAATTCCTGCATACAAACATGGCGCACGGTCCCTGTCCGCACTTATTGACATGAGCACTTTATCAGCCCGAAAAATCTATGAACAATCCTGCCTGCCAACCGATATCCAGCTGGAACTTCATACCGATTCTGTTAAATTCCGGGAGCTAATGGCAAAATATGCGGGTGATTCAGAGAAATTTTAGTCCACGGATTTCACAGATTTACTGAATAGCAGAGAGCAGAGAGCATAGCGCAAAGAGCAGAGAGCATGGAGAAAAGAATTAGTTAAAAGGAAATAAAGTATTTCAGTGGATTTAATTTACTTATATAAGTTGCAAAATAAGGCATGCATCTAAATTTCAATTCAATTAAAATTAATCTTAGTACATCTATTCATTATTATGATGACATATTCTCTCTGCCTTAAACAATTTTCTTTTCACTGTGATCTCCGGGACCACGGCTACCCGGATTTTAATACGTCATCGAATTTACGAACTGATGTACTTAGTGTGCTGTAAACATCTTTTGTACTAATTCGTCTAATTTCAGCCTTGCACCCTTCAGGACGGCGCTGCCGGACTGGCCGGATAAACGTGGATGCGTTTTTGTTGAATCTATGAATTCATTTTCCTTTATCCGTTATCCCTTTTCCCTTTTCTCTGCACAATTCATTTTGGATGTTGTTCTGAATTTTGTATTTTAAGTTTATTATGCTGAGATCTCTGTTTAACCGGATACGCCGTAAAATTGGACTGAGCTATAGGAAGGACAACCGGGGTCGCCGGCTGGTTGCTGTGATTGAGTGTATTATCAATCAGAATGCCCGGGATGCCGGGGCTGCCACCTTTCCGGCGATGGACTGGGATGTTGTTCGTCTGTGCAACCAGTATCATGTTGGCATTTTACAATTGCCCTGCCCGGAAATTCATTTCCTGGGTTTCGATCGAAACAGAAAACCGGGTGAATCCATCAGAAATGCATTAGACACCGAGGCAGGCCGTGAATCCTGCCGAAAAATCAGTATGGAGATTGCCGACCGTTTTCAAACGTATATAAATCAGGGGTATCAAATTTTAGCAATCCTGGGTGGGAATCCGGAGAGCCCGGGATGCGCCGTTCATATCAAAGAGGGCGCACTTCTGGCCAATTCCGGAGTGTTCATGAAGGAGCTCCAGGACGAACTGCATAAAAGATCTATTGATATTCCTTTCCAGGGAATCCGTGATTCCGATCCGGATATGCTGGCAGAAGATATTGAATGGTTCAGGAAAATCCTTTCGCAAAATAATAAAAAATAAGCAATTATAAATCCTAAACCAGAAGAACCAAGCAGATTAATTCACATACTTTAGGATGAATATACATTGAAATGATCTTTTTCTTCGTGCTCCGAGGCTATTCATCTGCCACGGCACAGAGATCACAGATACCTAAATAGATATCAATTTTATTCTATAGTTTGCTCTGTATTTTTCTCTGTGCCCTGGCTATTTCATGCGCCGCGGAGCACACAGAGGACACAGAGAAAGCCCCACAATTAAGAAAAAAGTAAAAAATGAGGCAGGCATTAAAAATCTTGAGTTTTAAGAATGAGAGGTGATAGAACAAATCATGAGTTGATTCATTCACCAAACGTTAACATGAATAGGATATATACTAATCTTTATCTCTGTGCCCTCTGCGTCCTCTGTGGCTATTTCATGTGCCGCGGAGCACACAGAGGACACGGAGAAAGACTCATTCTAAAGAAAAAAGAAAAAAGAAAAAAGAAAAAAATGATGCAGGTATATAAAATCTTGTATTTTGAAGATGATGGGCGGTAAAACAAATGATGAGGTGATGAATTCAAAAACGTTATTGCAAAAAA
>JAFGSO010000082.1 GCA_016934605.1 Calditrichota bacterium
GATAAAATCTTTAAATCATTGGCCTATCTTACTTTGTGCCCTGCTATCATGGAATTCATGAATTATTCAGGCTAAATCAGCCGATAGTCTGATCCGCCTATATTTTTGCCATATGGTAATAACCACTGGCGTAATTCCAAGTACCAAATAAAATGATTAATTCAAAATGATAAAATTAAAAACCAGAAACGAGTGTCCAGTAGCCAGAGACAAGTAGCCAGCATCAATAATTCATTTCTTGGCTGTAACTTAATGGTTTTAAATGTATCTTAACAACAATGTGGTCTGATACAGAATCCGGCCCTGCTCATGAACAATTTATTGATGATGACGTATTATTTACTCAGGTTACTCAGGAAAGGCATCAGATGAGAAAAATTGTTGTCAGCTTGCTTTTGTTATTGTTATACACAAGTACCATTCTTTCACAGAATGAACAACAGATCATTCACGCCTCGTTTGTGTCGCCGGTCAGTAAATTTACAGCGGGAGACAGTTATCCACTGGCTGTAAAAATTGATATAAGTAATTCTTACCATATAAATGCAGACAAACCCGGAGAAGATTACCTCATACCAACCACATTGACGCTACAATCTTCCGAAGAAATCGCCTTCGGCAAAATTGACTATCCAAAAGCGAAAGTAAAAAAATTTGAATTTTCTGAAAAACCGCTGGCAGTATACGAGAATACCATTTACATATTTACCACTATCAGTATTCCTCCGGATATCAATACAGCTGAAATCCCGTTGAAGGGAATAATTAGCTACCAGGCATGCGACGATCAGACCTGCATGGCTCCTGAAGAATTTGTATTCAGTGATAGCCTTCTCATTACTGGCGCTGGAGAAACGGTGTCGCTGATTAACCAGGATATTTTTTCGGAGCGGCCGGGTCAATATTCGGCGGAGGAAGTTACCGCTCGCTCTGACGACGGGAATATCGCACAAACCATTTCTGAAAAAGGATGGCTGCTTACATTTGTCCTGGTTTTTCTGGGGGGTCTGGCTCTTAACCTCACTCCATGTGTTTATCCGCTTATCCCCATTACTATCAGTTATTTCGGCGGGCAAACTGATGGGCGTAAAGGCGGCCTATTTTTTCATGCATTGATTTATGTATTTGGAATGGCCATTACCTATTCCCTCCTGGGAGTAATTGCGGCCATGACCGGCAGCCTTTTCGGAGCTGCCCTTCAGAATCCCTATGTATTGCTGATAATAGCTGCAATCCTTACGGGTCTGGCACTCAGTATGTTCGATCTGTATGAGATTCGCGTTCCTGCTTTTTTATCCAATTTTGCCGGAGGTGCCAGAAAAGGATATTCCGGCAGCTTTTTCATGGGACTCACGGTAGGAATCGTTGCTGCCCCCTGCATCGGTCCCTTTGTTCTGGCACTGCTCACCTACGTTGGCGAAAAAGGCGATCCGTTACTTGGTTTCTGGTTGTTCTTTGTTCTGGCCATCGGCCTGGGTATACCTTTCATCTTTCTGGGTGTTTTTTCGGGAAGTCTCGCTAAAATCCCCCGTTCCGGAGCATGGATGGTCTGGGTTCGCAATATTTTCGGATTTATTCTCATCGCTATGGCAATTTATTTTCTTCAGCCCCTTTTTCCCAATAATCTGATTTATTATATCACCCTGGCCATTGTCATGCTGGTGGGAGGAATTTACATGGCCTGGATTGAATCAACCAAAGTGACCGGTCGGGTATTTCCGGTTATAAGAAACCTGATTGGTGTGTTATTTTTCATTATTTCCATCGTTTTTCTGAGCACCGGAATTCAGGGTTTTATAGAGAAAAAATTGGAATTTTCAGCGGCCGGGCAGGGAGCAGCTGCAAAATCCGATCAGATTAACTGGAAAATGTATTCAGAGAAAATGCTGGAGACAGCTGCTGCAGATAACAAACCGGTGATGCTGGATTTTTATGCAGACTGGTGCATTCCCTGTAAAGAACTGGATAAATTCACCTTCTCCCAACCTGAGATAATAGAAATATCCCGCGATTTCATTATGATGAAGGTGGATCTGACCAAAGCCGGTGAGGAACGAACACGTAATTTACGTAAAAGATACGAAATTAAAGGAGTGCCTACGCTTGTTTTCCTGACCCCTGAAGGAGAAGAATTGAGGGAAATGAGGGTTGTGGGATTTCTGAAAAGTGATGAATTATTACCGCTGATGGAGCAGGCGAGAGAAAGAGCAATTAATAATTGATAACTGAAAATTTATAATTTATAATTCAATTAAAATTATCCAGAAAAAGCATACATGATGCGATCTCCGGTAATAACAATTTGGTTTTATCTCCGTCTCCTCCGGGCTGCTGTTTTCACTCCCCTTATCGTGTATTTGCCGAAATTTTTCCCGCCTCCAAGACGAAGCGTGTATAAAAAAGGTTATTCTGAATACTTTTTTAAAAATTGATGCCTCTTTTTCATTCTCTCTGTCTGTCTGCAGCGAGTGAATCTGTTGCACTGGCCGGCAAGGGAAGTTCTTGAAGTGCCTGGTTAATTTGATAATCCTTCAGAAATATGATAGATAGAAATTTGTCCTCTGGTTTTTCAATGGTCTGTACCACCACATCTGCCCTGGATGGAAACCGGTAACCGGCAATGTCCCGAAGTTCAATGCGGGTGGATAATCCGCTGGTGACCTGATCATCAATATATATCTGGGTGTCCCAGCCCATACAGAGCCATTTGCCACCATGTTCTTCATACAGAGGATAGTTTATGATCTTCTGATTTCCGGTCTTTACCTCCACCCTGACAAGTCTGCCTGAAGGCAGAAAAATTTTTTCAACCTCTGCAGTAATCCCTTCCTCAACGGTGGCGTAGTTTACGAAGACTGAATCCTTTTTAAAATGGACATCTGCAGCTGGAGGCACATCATCGAGCGGAGACATTATCAGGAAACTCATCCAATCAAGAAAAAAACCGTAAAACTGATTTTTGGTGTTCTGAATTTTTTCCATGATTTGCTGCCGGTTGAGGCTGTCCTTCCTGAAATCGAAAGGTTGCAGAACATAATAATTTTTCCCGCCCCGAGTCCAGATGAACTGAAGAGGATACGTGGCTGTAGAATCTCCCATTGATTCTGCAAAATCGATATAGGAACTCGTTGTAAAAAGGCAGGAAAAATTCTGAATATC
>JAFGSO010000496.1 GCA_016934605.1 Calditrichota bacterium
ATTAAAATCAATATAAACCATTCCGTAAATGCACCACATAAGCAGAGGCAGGTGGATGTATGCCAGATTGATAGACGTGCTATCGCCAACAGTTGGTAACAGATTAATATAAATTGTAAGGATTAAAAAACTAATCAGGATCAGAGCAAGTTTTTTGGATTCTTTAATTTTATTGATTCCGATAATGAAAATAGTCAGTCCCAGGAAGACAATAATTCCTGCATTTTTTTCATAAAAGAGGGTATCAGTCAGGCTGAAATTAAAAAGATCCGGAATTTTGATCAGAAATCCTGCTGTCAGACATGCAATGATCATTACATAAATGTCTGAAAGATTTATTTTTTTTATCTTTTCCGGTGTTTTGTCTGAATCAAGCCGTATTTTCCAGTATTTAGCCAGTTCATATTTTTCTATCTCGGAATAGATCTTTTCAAAGGCAGCTTCAAAACTTTTCCTGTTTTCCCGAAATAATTGTTCAAGAGTCTCCGGATTAAGTATGTTCTCTTTAATTCTGTCTTCCATCTACCATTGTTTAAAAATAATCTTATCCTGGCTTATTTGCGTCTAACTGCTGATCAGTTTCAGTCATTTATTTTCGTTCCTGTAAAGCTCAGGTTTTCCGGAGCAGGCTGTTCCATTCCCGGAGGCCCCGGACGGCTTCTGGTGGGTGCTATTATCTCCATCTTCAGTTGATCACCTTCAAATGTAAACCGGAAAGTCTCGTCAGAGCCGGGGTTGAACATTGAGAGATAATAGGCTGAAAGCTGATTCGGGGATATCCAGGTACAGATACCGGCTGTATGCACAGGAGTGACTCCCATGGCATTGGGATACACCGTACGGGCTATTGAGAGGGTACGGTCGGTCATTCCGTGTAACCAGATGTCGAGACCGAACGGCAAGTTGTGTATAGCACTTGCTGTAATGAAAGTGATGTAGCAGTTCCCTGAAGCATCGAAACGGAAAAGTACAGAACGTATGCCCGGTTCATTATCCTCCATCTGGTACCGGAGAGTACTCATCGTAACTCTGGTGGTGCTTGCACCCTCGAAGGGGCGTCTGATTTCGTAGCCGGCAATAGCTGCTTTCAGGTCAAATGAATTTTCTGCCTTGAGCTTCTTATTGCTCATGGATGGAAGCATTTCGTAGATCAGACTATTGAATCCGGCTTCATCTCCGATACTGCTGTGGCAAACCAGTACAAAATCATATTCCGGGATCACCATAATAAGCTGGTTCTGACCTCCGATAGCCCTGTAGGAGTTGTGGCGTCCCATCCATATCTGATAGCCGTAACCCTGTGAGCCGTCATCAGCTGCATTCTCGTTCTCTTCATCCGAACGTTCAGGATGCTGATAGATATGAGTAGTCGTAGCTGCCTCGATCCAGCCGGGATCCAATAGTTGCTGTTCCTTCCATTTGCCTTTATTTATAAGGAACAAACCCATCTTTGCCATATCTGAAGTCTTCATGTGAGATCCTCCATTACCCATGTTATAACCGTCGTTATCCATTTCCCAGACTACATCCTCAATGCCCAGAGGATCGAGAAGACGAGGTTTCAGATATTCATGTATGGAGACTCCGCTGACCCTTGAAATTATGTGGGAGAGCATATGAGAAGCTGTAATATTATAAGCAAAAGAAGTACCTGGTTCATGTGCGAAAGATGTCCCCAGGAACGATCGAACCTGGCTGACTCCGGAACTGGCATATCTGGTAGAGGAATGGCCTACCGACATTGTCAGAAGATGTTTTACAGAGAGTTTTGCCAACTGAGGTGAAATCGTATCCGGAAGGAGGTCGGGGAAAAAGGAGATCACCTTATCCTCGATTTCCAGCAAGCCTTCCTGCACGGCAAAGCCGACGGCAGTGGAAGTAAAAGTCTTGGTGGCCGAATACATGGCATGCTGATATTGAGGACCGTACGGTTTCCACCAGTGTTCTGCGATCACTTTCCCGTGACGCATCATCATCAAACCATGCACATCATATCCTTTTTCTTCAATATTCTGAAAGAAACGGGCAATGGTAGCGGAAGGAACACCCTGTTCTTCGGGTGTACTTCTTGGTAATCCGTCACTATAACCAATGGTATCTTCAACTGACCGGGAACATCCGGTCACAAGCAAATAACCAAGAAAGAGACTGAATAGGGGCCGAAAATGCAAAAATTTTATTTTCATACTATTATGTTGTTTAATATAAAAAATGACAGACCTAATTTATTAAATTTAGATCAATTATCAGAAAAGAGGGAATTTCTTTAGCAGATCTCATAAAAATAATAGAATTAAAAATAGTCACAGCAGAAGAAAATGCCTCAAATTCCGCTAGTATTCGGGAACAAAGAAGCCAGGTAGCATTAAACCGACAAAAAAAATCTAACTGATAATTTGTTTTCTAATCAAAAATGAAAAGTTGTTCCTAATCCGATTCCCAGTTCAATATGATTAGAACCGTTATATTTTATGGATGAAAAATCAGTCATCAGAACCAGAGAAACCTTTTCCCATGAAAGATTTAAGTTAGCTCCTATCTGGTATATCAGTCCGCTTCTTTTATATGCGGGATACCCTTCAATAATGGTTGCCGTATCGGAACTGTAATCCGAAAGCATCTTTGCCCACATACCCGCAATTGGATTTGAACCTATATAGGTGAATTTGATAAATCCTCCTGAAGAACTCGTTTCCCAGTCACCTTCTCCTGCTATCTTAAGGAAATCATACCCTATCTGCGGTCTGAGAGTAACGTTGAAGAATCCTTTCCCGATATTGAACGCAGGCCCGATAAAGATCTGATGACCGTGAGTGAAATCAAATTGCTGGTAATCGCGGAAACCCCTGTCAAAGGCTCCCACAAAGAATCTGTAATCAACAGCAACGCCTACGGCTCTGTTGAACCTGAAAAGGTATTGCAGGTTAAGTCCCAGCAGGCCGTCATTGTATTCTCCATCTTCCAGATTGTTGATGTTGACAACGGAATCTTCTTCAAAGAATGTATTCCCATG
>JAFGSO010000083.1 GCA_016934605.1 Calditrichota bacterium
CTTTTTAATAATCTACTGATGGAAATGGAAAGCCTTCTGCTCTGAAGAAAGGCTTTTCCGGATTATAAACCGGAAAATTTGAAATGTCACAAAAAAAACCTTACGTATACGTTTCACGTCGGATTCCGGAAGCTGGATTGGTCCTCCTGCGTGACAGCTGTGAAATGGAGGTGTATTCCGGTAAAGAAGCGGTTTCGCGTTCGGAATTGCTGCAGAAAGTACGCAATGTGGACGGACTTCTATGCCTTTTGTCAGAAAAAATTGATCGGGAACTGCTGGATTCCGCTTCCCGTTTGAAAGTGGTTAGTAATTATGCGGTAGGTTTTGATAATATCGATGTGGAATATGCCACTCAAAAAAGAATTGCTGTTACCAATACGCCAGGTGTATTGACCGATGCCACGGCGGATCTCACCTGGGCACTGATCCTGTCTTCTGCACGCCGTGTGGTTGAAGGTGATACAATGATGCGGAACAAAGCTTATAAAGGCTGGTCACCGTTGCTCCTGCTGGGGCATGAACTGAAAGGTAAAACGCTGGGGATTCTGGGCGCCGGAAGAATCGGCCAGGCCGTTGCCGAAAGAAGTCGTGGCTGGAGCATGAAGATTCTTTATTACGACAGGAATGAGAATGAATATCTCAATTCGAATCTTTTTGCAAAAAGATGCGGCCTGCCGGAACTCCTGTCACACTCGGATGTAATCTCTGTTCATTTACCGCTTTCCAGTGATACCTATCATCTGATTGACCGGAAATCGTTGAAATCGATGAAAAAATCGGCAGTTCTGGTCAATACGGCCAGGGGGCCGATTGTTGATGAAAAGGCACTGAAGACGGCACTTGCAGAGAAATGGATTGCAGCGGCAGGGCTCGATGTATTTGAAAATGAACCCACGATGACGGAGGATTTGGAAAAACTGAAGAACGTGGTTCTAACTCCGCATATTGGCAGTGCCACCATACAGGCGCGGGATGATATGGCCAGAATTGCCGCCAGAAATCTGCTGGCAATACTGGAAGGGAAGGAACCGGTCTCAATAGTTAATCCTGATGTGATCAGAAAATAATCCAGATCAGAGCATATGCTTTCGGGAATCAGGCATGGAGAACAGGTTGTTTTTCTGATTTTTTCCTGAAATCATGGATCAAACAGGCTAAATTCATGTTATATTCAGACGATAATAATATTTCTCGCAAAGTCATTGAGTCACTGAAAAAAATGAATCTGGAATTTTTACATGGCAAAAAAAGCGACAAAAGCTTATAGAAATCCGTTATTTCTTGGCAGTAGTGATGCCAGAACAATTCGGATTCTGTCCGAATACCTGGAGCCGGCTGCCCGTTTCCGGAAATATAATATAAAAGATACGGTAGTTTTTTACGGTTCGGCGCGGGTTATAGAGGGTGAAACGGCCCGAAAACGATACGATCTCTGGAAAGTCCGTTACCAGGAAGAACCCACCGAAGCACATCTGAAGGAATTGAAACTGGCTGAAATCCGTTTAAAAATGTCACGCTTTTATGATGATTCCAGAGAACTGGCCAGGTTGCTCACCCGGTGGTCAGTGAGCCTTGAGAACAGTCACAGGCGGTTTCTGGTATGTTCGGGAGGCGGCCCTGGTGTTATGGAGGCTATGAACAGAGGTGCTTCTGATGTACCGGGTGGAAAATCTATCGGGTTGAATATTTCTATTCCAATGGAACAGGAATCCAACAGTTATATTACCCCGGAACTCAATTTTGAATTTCATTATTTTTTCATGAGGAAATTCTGGTTTGTTTACCTGGCAAAAGCTCTGGTTATTTTTCCGGGAGGTTTCGGTACGATGGATGAACTGTGGGAGGTTTTAACTCTCTTGCAGACCGGGAAGATTCAGAAACAAATGCCGGTAGTTCTTTACGGTGCGGATTACTGGAAAAACGTGATCAATTTTCAATACATGGTTGACCACATGGTAATCGATGAAGACGATTTAAGCCTATTCCATATAACCGACACGCCCCAGGATGCCTTCGAATATCTAAGGGATAAACTGACGGAAGCTTTTCTCTGATCCCTTTTTGAACGTTAATCTCCTACTTTCTTTCTGATTCCGATAATGTTGGGAACTGTCCACCCGTTGGAACCACTACCTGTCAGAAACAGGTTGACGAATGAATTTCCATTATAATCGCCGGATAGTCCGCCTGCGGAAAAATAAAGTCCGGCCTGTGGACCTCCCTCCAGATACATGGCATTATATAAATTCAACGGAAGCTCCAGCAGCATGTTATTGAAATCATGTACGCTGTAGGGAGATTGCGAGTGAATAAGCAACATGTATCCTTTCCTGTCGATGGCAACTGCTGAAATGCTCCATTCATTTTCCTGTTGTGACCAGACATTGTTTTGGCGACAGCTGATCATCCGGATACTCTGAAGGAATGAATCGTATTTATTTTCCCATTCCGAGAAACTGCTGCAGGTAAGATCAATTATCTGCACCGGCACGATGTTTTTTTCCAGGGGTTGACAGGCCAGAATGGTTTTGTAGGAGCTGTTTATTTTAGGGTTGTTTACATGTGTGTGGCTTTTGAGAAAACCGATGGATGTGCTCAGGTCAGTGGCAAACATTCCGGCATTGATGGCCGCAATCAATCCGAACTCCTCAGCCCATTGCCGGAGAGTCCTGGGTTTGTTGTCATATTCGCTTGAACAATACAGATCGATATCAAAAGAGTCCGGGTTAATTTTGATGATTCTGATTTTTGAATCCCCATGCTCTGCTTTCACCGGAGCTTGAAAAATTCCAAGACATAATCCCGGTTGAATTTCCGTCCATAATTTGCTGTTTTCCGGGGATTTAAGAAGTGACAGGAACGTGAGAACCAGAAGAACACTCGGCAGAGAAATGGATAACCTCATTTTCATTGTACACACGGGCAGTCTTTAAGTGAATTCAATTACATAAAACGACAATATTTTTCAAAAGTTTATAAATTTTTTGAACGAATTGTATGGCGGGAATATATTGATTAATTTCTTTTTCCGAAAAATAATTGTTCACCATAGAGGTTAGCATGCTTACAGGTAAAGAGAAAAGAGAATTACGTTCTCTGGGTAATCATTTGAAGCCGGAGTTATGGATTGGAAAAGAGGCGGTATCAGCCGGCAGCATTCAAACCCTTAATAACTCCTTTAATACGAAAGAATTGGTTAAGGTTAAGATTTTAGAGAGTTGTGAACTGGAAAAAGAGGAAGTTGCTCAGAGGTTGAGTGACCAAACCAATTCGGAAATTGTTCAGATTCTGGGCAACACCATTCTGCTATACCGACCACTTCCGGAACAGGGCAGCTGATGTGAAAGGTTTCAAATATCCGGTATTGCTCAGCTTTATGACCCTGCTGTTCGGGCTCTCTTTTATTGCTACCAAGCAGGCACTAACCGGGCTGGGAATTTTCCAGGTGGTGTTTGCCCGTCATGCCCTGGCACTGTTCCTGTTAACGGCAATACTCTGGACAGATCGGCAGAAGTTTTATATTGCCCGGCGAGACTGGAATAAATTCCTGGTCCTGACCGCTGTCGAACCAATCGGATATTTTATTTTCGAGACATTTGGCTTGCGTTATACCTCCCCCTCCCACGTGTCTGTTATTATTGCCACGATTCCTATCTTCTCCTTGATATTTGCTATATGGATTATCAATGAAAAAACTCACTGGATTGGGGTAATCGGAATTATATTCTCTCTGATCGGGGTATATGTCATCATTTCAGTACAGCAGAAGACCGCCCTGGCTCCGCGTCCGTTACTGGGTAACCTGCTGGCACTCGGTGCAGCAGTGTCCGCCGGCCTCTATAACGTGCTATGCAGGAGGTTAACCCGGACCTATTCTCCCTGGACAATTACCTTCTATCAGTCTGTGGTTGCCACCATCGTCTTCAGTCCCATGGCCATTGGTGAAGCATTCTGGAGGGTGGAATTTTATATTAATGCCAAAGTGGTTTACAGTATTCTATATCTTGCTTTTGGAAGCTCTATTGTGGCTTACTATCTTTTAAACTATGCGCTCAGCCGGTTACATACCTCAAGGGTAGCTGTATTTTCCAATCTGATTCCGGTTGTCACCATTTTCGCATCATGGATTATCTATGGCGAACTTCTGAGCCTCTCTCAGTTTGCAGGCGCCGCCTTGGTTATTCTGGGAATATATCTGACATTTTACCGACGCAACGATAAAGAATCAGCTGAGATAAATTTAAAAATGTAATTTTATTCCGATATTTCAAAACCTGAATCTCTTCTTTAGCTGATAACCTCTATCTCCCCTTTCTATGGTACCGGCATAAACTACAGGATCGTGTTCGAAAAATACGATCCA
>JAFGSO010000007.1 GCA_016934605.1 Calditrichota bacterium
CCCATGGAAGGACGGCCAGCCAGAACAATCAGATCGGATCTCTGGAATCCCGCCAGAATATTGTCCAGGTCATGAAATCCCGATGCCACGCCGGTAATACCCTCGCGCGAGGTTCCGTGCAGCTTTTCCAGTTCGTGAATGGTTTCAGTGATGAGCGGCTTTACCCATTCATAACTTTTCTGGCGGGTGCTTTGCGATATGCCAAGAACTTCACTTTCAGCAATATCCAGGATTTTTTCAGAATTTTCACCTTCTTCATAAGCAGATTTTATGATGGAATTGCACACCACGATAAGTTGACGCAGGATGGCTTTATCCCGAATGATGTTGAGATGATACTCAATATTGGCAGCTGAAGGAACTGAAGCTGCCAGTTCCGTAAGGTAATACGTTCCTCCGATGTCGTCCAGTTCGTTTCGTTTTTTCAGCTCTTCGGACAAAGTGATTACATCTATTGGTTCGCTATTATCATATAGAGAAACCATAGCCAGAAAAATCTTACGGTGAGTATCCCGGTAAAAGTGAGTTTCATCGATATTTTCAATTGCTATTCCAACAGCTTCCTTGTCCAGCATCATGGCACCCAGCACCGATTTTTCCACCTCAATAGCCTGTGGCGGTACCCTCATGCCTTTCTCGAGAATATCCTCCGATAATGTCAGGTCATTCTTTTTCTTACTGCGCGCCATGTTGCCCCCGCTTAAAAACTTATTAAATCAGATTCTGATAGGTTTTATTGATATAATCGAAATCTTCCTGGGCTTCGTCCGTTAGTCCCATATTCCGTAATATGGCAGCGGGATGATAGGTGACAATCAGAGTGATCCCCTTAAATTCCCATTTCTGTCTCCGCATGTTTTTCAGAGAAGCCGAATTATTCAGCAGATTCTGGGCAGCCACCCGGCCAAGTGCCACAATTAATTTCGGTTGAATTAACTCGATCTGCTTATGGAGGTAAGGAAAACATTCTTTTACCTCTTCGGGTTCGGGATCCCGGTTATTGGGAGGACGGCATTTCAGGATATTTGTGATGAAAACATCTTCCCTGTTAATGTTGATGCGGCTCAGCATCTTATTCAATAACTTTCCGGCACGTCCTACAAATGGCTTACCGGTCCGATCCTCGTCAGCACCCGGAGCTTCACCGATGAACATGAGATCGGCATGTTCGTTCCCATCCCCGAATACAAATTTTGTTCTGGATTTATGTAAAGGGCACTTTGCGCATTCCTGTATTTCCCGCATGAAATTCCACAGCGTGGTGTCCGGCTTTTCATCGCTCTGCGATTTTTGGTTATCTCTCATTATCATTTTTTCGGATTTTTGGGGAGCGGTTAATATAACTGTCGGTTTTTCTTTCTGGAGATATTCAACATGTTTTTCATCCAGGTAGGTGTCCGGTCCATAGAGATCGAGATACTCTTTTAAAAAATCAACAATTTTTTTATTTAGATGATGGCTCATGGTCGAATTACATTTAATTCCCGGATTAAAATTTACGTAAAATGTCGCAGGTATTCAAACAGCTTATGGAGAAAATTATGACTGATTTTTCAGTAAAAAATCAAAAATCCGGAAGGCAACATCCAGTTTAGGCAATACCGATATTTTTTCACGGGCACCGTTTCGATGCATCAGGGTCACGATATTGGTATCAATATCGAATCCGGCTCCCTTTTCCCGGGGATTATTCACAACAATCATATCCAGATTCTTTTCATTTAATTTTTGTGCTCCTGTTTCTTCCGGAGAATCTGTTTCCACCGCAAAACCGATCAGTTGCTGTCCTGAGGTGCGATTTTCTCCGCAATCCTTCAAAATATCCACCGTGGGTGATAGCTCAAGTGTCAGATCTGCTTCTTTTTTCTTGATTTTTCTTGATACCGGACCGGCAGGAGTATAGTCTGCCACCGCGGCACTGCTGGCAAAAATATCACACTCCGGATACAGTTTTTTCACCACCTGATACATTTCCTCCGCTGTTGCAATTTCAACTATTTCCATGTCAACAGGATGGGGGAGGACCATGGGGCCGTGGATCAACTTAACGCTGGCTCCCCGGGCAAAAGCTTCCCAGGCCATGGCTAATCCCATCTTCCCGGAAGAACGGTTGCTGATAACGCGAACAGGATCTATGGGCTCTTCTGTCTTTCCGGCTGTCACCAAAACTTTTTTGATGCTGAGACTCGAAGGTGCAGGGTGGACCGCGCGGTAGAGATACTGAATCAGATGTTCCAGTGGTGCCAGCCGTCCTTTCCCGCTGTAACCCTCTGCCAGAAATCCTTCCTCGGGAGGACAAAACAGATATCCCAGCTTGCTCAATTCATCGATGTTCCTTTGCAGAATGGGATTGTTCCACATATTAACATTCATCGCGGGAGCTATTACGGTTGGGCAGTGAATTGCAGCCCAGATTGTGGTGAGCAAATCGTCAGCGATTCCGGAATAAAGTTTGCCAATCACATCGTATGAAGCAGGCGCAATAATGGCTGCATCGGCCCAGTCTGCCAGATTTATATGGTGGGTTCCACTAAAGGCATTTTCCGGAAACAGATCAGTTGCCACCGCATGCTGCGATAAAGTTTCCATGGTGAGAGGGGAAATAAATTTCCCGGCAGCAGAGGTCATTACCACCCTTACTTCAGCTTCCTGTTGTATCAGATAACGCACCAGTTCAGCTGCTTTATATGCCGCAATACCTCCGGTAATGCCAACCAAAATATGTTTATTCCTGAATCGTTCTGTCGGAAACATGGGATTCTTTCTGCTGGTGTTTTTCTATAATTTTAATGATCTGTTCTATGGTGCTTTTTAATTTATCATTCGTAATATCATAATCGAAATATCTGGCTTTTTCATATTCCTCAGGTAACCGTTCAAGCCGTTTTTGAATTGTTGCCGGATTTTCCGTTTTTCGCTTAGACAAACGCCGTTTTAATTCGTACAGGGACGGTGGCCTGATAAAAATCAATATTGCCCGGGGATATCTTTTTTTTATGGATAACGCACCGTAAACATCGATATCGAAAATCACTGTGTAACCATGAGCCAGTAAGCGGTTAACTTCTGATTTCAGCGTGCCGTAAAAATTTCCGTGTACCTGTTCATATTCCAGAAATTCACCCTTCTCAACTTTTTCGGCGAATTCTCCTTCACTCATGAAATAATAATCTACCCCATCCTGTTCATGTTGCCGGGGTGCTCTTGTGGTGGCAGAGATCGATATCTGATACTCGTCCTTTCTCCCCACCAGTGCTCTGGCTATGGTGGTTTTTCCTCCCCCGGAAGGAGATGAAAGGACTACCAGCTGGGATTGTGTAGTTTTTCGCTTCATAAAATATGATACTATTCGATATTTTGTACCTGCTCCCGGATTTTTTCGATTTCTTCTTTCAACTGGACCACCAAATGGGAAATTTCGATGATAGTTGCTTTGTTTGACATGGTGTTTGTTTCCCGGTTCATCTCCTGCAGAATAAAATTGAGTTTTTTTCCCACGGGAGATCCTGAAACCAGATCTTCCCTGAAAAGCTCCAGATGGCTCTTCATTCGAACAACTTCTTCCGTGATATCCACTTTATCGGCAATCAGAGCAAGTTCCTGTTCCATTCGGTTCTGATCCAGTTTTTCTTCACCGATAAGGGTTTGTATCCGGTTGAAAAGGCGCTCGTATTCCGCACGGGCATTGTTTTTCCCCAAAAGCTGGATTTTTTCAGTCACATCGGCGATATTCTGGATACGTTGGTCCAGGTCGGCCCTCAAATATTGCCCTTCCTGCAAGCGCATGTTATTCAAATTATCCAGGGTTTCATCCATTAATTCCAGCATAAATTGCATCAGTTTCTCATCCACCGTTTGCTGTTCTTCAAAAGAAATCACGTCTTTGAAAAAAAGCAGATGATCGAGTTTTAATTTTTCTTCAATTTCTGCTTCCTGCCTGATCTGTTCCAGCAGTTGCTTGTAAAATTTAATCAGTTCCGGCTGGATCTTTAGATTCTGTATTTCACTGTTTACAGAATTAAAGTTAATACTTCCCATAATCTTGCCGCGGGTGATTTTTTGCCGGATAATATCTTTAAATTGTCCCTCAAGATCCGTTATGATTCGAGGTAACCTCAGGCTTATTTCCAGATACCGGGAATTTACCGAGCGGATCTCACAGGTTACCTCTGCGCCATTATACTCTTTACTGATGGCTGCAAAGCCTGTCATGCTCTTCAGGTGGTTCATATAATAGTATTTCTTTCAGTTATTAATGAAAATCAATTTACAAAAATTAACTACCTTTTACAAAAAAAATTGAAATTGTCCTGTTGTGACAATACCCCTTCTCATTCTTCGGGGCTACAAGGATTCCATCAGGCGGGTCAGTTGAGCTGGCCGGCCAAAAACAATGAGCTCATCTCCGGCTTCCAGTCTGATGTGCGGATCCACCGGGCTGATAATTTTTCCGGATCGGTTCAATACCAGTACTATTGTCTGGTATTTTTCTCTCAAATCCAATTCTGTAAGTGTTTTTCCGATGAATTTGCAATGAGGAGGAACCCTCAGGTTCTGGACTTCCAGATCGGATAGTCTGAAATGGGGCAGGCTGTAAGGAGCGGTATCCATAGATCTTAACATTTCATAACCACCCTTCCGAATGTCGGACACGATTTCTGTAATTTTATCTTCGGGAATCAGATACTTCTTTAATACTCTGGTGAAAATTTCCACTGAGGTTTCAAATTCTTCAGGTATTACTTCATCGGCACCCAGTTGATACAGTTCTTCAACTTCCTGCAGGAAACGTGTACGGACAATTATATATAGATTGGGATTCACTTCTCTTGCTGATGTTGTAATCAGCCGTACGGCGGCCGGATCGTTTATTGCTATAACCAGTATCCTGGCTCTCTCTATCCCGGCATTTCTCAGTACTTCAATATGAGTGGCGTCTCCGTAAAATATGGGAATCCCCTCCTTTTTTTCTTTTCGGATCGTATCCGGATTTATATCAATTACGATGTATGGGATGTGTGTGGTCTGAGCCGCCAGGGATAGATTCCTGCCGTTCAATCCGAAACCGACGATTATCAGGTGATCCCTCAGTTTCTGTTGGGTTTCTGCTGGTATTTCTATGGAAAAACCCGAATACACCTTTTTGAGCCAGGAAAAAGATTTCTGAAATCGGTCCATAATACCTTCTGCAGCCATCAGAAACGGCGTGGCGATCATGGTCAGAATAGAAATGGATAGAAACACCTGATAATCTGATTGTGTAATAAGCTGAAATTCACGCCCTACTTTGGATAGTATAAAGGAAAACTCTCCGACCTGGGCCAGGGATAATCCTACCATAATAACCGTCCGGAGAGGATATCTCAGAAGCAGAGCAGCTGTTCCCGCAAACATGAATTTCAGCAGGATGATCAACATAAATCCCAGTAGAATGATCGCAGGTCGATCGCCCAGGACTCTTATGTCCATTAACATCCCGACAGATACAAAGAAAAAGCTGAGAAAAAGATCTCGAAGCGGAAGAATAGTGGCAAAAGCGGTATGGCTGTATTCCGATTCAGAAATTATAAGTCCGGCCAGAAAAGCACCCAGTGCCAGGGATAAACCTATCTGGGAGGTGATCCAGGCGATGGAAAAAGCCAGGAAAGCAACAGTCATGAGGAATAGTTCCCGGCTCCTGGTCCGTGTGATCTGAAAAAGTAAGACTGGGACCAGCCAGCGCTGGGAAACATACAAGAATAGTAACAACAGAGCAAGCTTCGCCAGTAATGGCATAAGGGACATACCGGAGTTGGA
>JAFGSO010000084.1 GCA_016934605.1 Calditrichota bacterium
GATCAGTTTTATGAAATTTTCAATCAAGTTGGACTCGCTTTTATTTTTGCTCCGAGATATAAACCTTCTCCACGGAATTTTGCCGGTATCAGACAGAGCCTTGGTGCGAGAACAATGATCAACATTCTGGATCCTCTTACTAAACCTGCTCTTACCAAACGACATCTGATTGGAGTGTACGACCAGAAGCTCTCCAAGTTAATCGCGCAGGTTCTGAAAGAGCTGGGAATTTTCAGCGCAATGGTGGTGAGCGGAGAGAACGGACTTGATGAAGTGAATATATGCGGTATTACCCACATTGTTGAAATAAACGGTGAAGATTTTCAGGAATATGAGATTACTCCGGAAGAAGTGGGGCTCAAAAGACGACCGATTGAAAGCATACGCGGTGGTGATGCTTCGCTTAACAAAAAAATAACCCTGGATATACTTCGAGGGGAAAAAGGTGGTCCACGGGATGTGTCCATCTTAAATGCGGCTGCGGGACTGAAGGTAAGCGGGCTTGTTTCAGATCTTACCGCAGGGGTTGAAAAAGCCAGTGAGGCGATCGATTCCGGTCGTGCCCTGGCGAAATTGAATGAAATGATAGAGATCAGTAAAAAGTTGAATTAACTGGTATTTTCAGGAGATGGAACCCGGGAGTATGATACGGGTTTAACAGCGCAGTTAATTATTGATGCAGGGACTCGGTTGTGAAAGCTTTGAAACTGTTACTGGCCCGTATTTTATTCGGGTTTTATCTGATGAGAAAATTTTTGGTTTTTCACATTAAAAATCACATTAAACTTTTTTCTGCAGTTGTAATTAGCATTCTAATATTATTAATCCTGCAATTTACTGTATTTCCCGCCTACAACCGGGCTGAAATTGACCACAGCAAACGGAAGACCGTTCTGGTACCCAAGGGAGCAACTCTGAGGGAAATTGCTGATATAATGCAGGATAATTCCCTGCTGGATCATAAACGTTTTTTTATTCTGCTGGGGAAGATTTCCGGCTATCAGAATAGACTACAGGCCGGCCTGTTCACGGTTCCTCAGGATCTCCACCCCTGGCATCTGTTAAAATATCTGTCCCAACCCACCCTTGCAAATGTAAAGGTGACAATACCGGAAGGACTGGAAAGTTCCGAAATAGCAGCACTGCTTAAAAGAGAGTTAGAAATTGATTCTGTCAGGTTTATGAATCATATAAATGATTCCATATTGTGCCGAGATTTTGGAATTGAAGCACCGAGCCTGGAAGGCTATCTTCTTCCGGAAACATACTTTCTGCACTATCAGATGAATGAGTTAGAAATAATCAGAATTTTAGTGAACAGCTGTCTGAAGATTTTCGAACCGGATTCGGTTCAGCTGCAGATGGCAGAACTGGGAATGAGCCAGCTGGAGATTTTAACAATGGCTTCCATCATCGAGGGAGAGGTGGTAATTGATTCTGAGAGAGTGATAGTGAGTTCTGTTTATCATAATCGTTTGCGCCGGGGCTGGCTGCTGGGAGCAGATCCGACCATACAATATATTATTCCCGGACCACCTCGCCGTCTTCTGATCACTGATCTGCAAATCGACTCTCCATATAACACCTATATCTACCGGGGATTACCGCCAGGACCCATTAATAATCCCGGCAGACAATCCATAATGGCTGCACTTTTTCCCGCGGATACAAAATACATGTATTTCGTCGCTTCCGGAGATGGTGGACACCGTTTTTCACGAACCGCAGCGGAACATGCCCGCTGGAAAGAAAATTTCAACCGTATCAGACGAGAAGTACGCCGGAAGGAACTTTATGGCAACTGATTTTTACCTACCGGTGATACCTAATACAACTCTGTTATAAAAATTCTGAAGTCTTCAAAAATTCAGCAAACGCTTCCTGAAATTTGTCAAAAGCCTCAGCCTCCTGTTCAGACCGAATGACTAAAATTTGCGAACCATTTATCTTCCAAATGCCAGGATCGGTTGAGCGATAAAATACAACAGCCTTTCGATTCATTAAGCCGGCCAGATGACTTACACCCGAATCATTCCCCACGAAAAGAACAGCTCTTTCGAGCAATTGCGACAGTTCAAACAGGTTTTGCGGTTGGAAGATAAGCCGGTGCCCTAACTTTTCCGGCAAACCCGCTTCAGTCTCTACCGGTCCGAGAATAAATCCGGTTTCGCAATTCATCCGATCAACCAGAAAACTTTCCAGTTTCCGGTAAAAGTTTATGGAATAATGTTTGGATGGACTTCCGCTACCGGGATGAATAAGAACAAGAGACCCCCTCTTAATTGATGAAGGAAATAGTGGCGGTAACTGAACCGGATTCCTCAGATAATAATGTTTGCTAATTTGATTAAAATAAAAACGCGTTGCGTGAATATTAGCTGTTGGGATAATCGGCAAAAGAACTACCGGCATTGATGCATTCTTCATGAGAATTTCCGCGCTCGATTCACCTCCGGGCATCCAGAGCACTGCACCATCCGTGTGGGAGAGAGCATCAGGCACTTCGGTTCCTGCAAAAAACGGGATCAGCCAGCGAGCCTCACGATCGTAAATATGGTCTAACAGTTTGAGTCGAACCGCTATTTCCAGGTGTTCGCGACACCCGATACCGGTGAAAAAATGAGAAGGCAGTGCGGCCCGCAAACTCTGGATAACCGGCAGAGTGAGTAAAAAATCTCCAAGCGCTCCCATATGACAGATAAGAAAAGTTTTAATCAATATCGATCTCTTTTATTTTTTTCAGGTTTTGAAACTGGCTTCTGGCCGCCGGATACTGACTAAACCAGGGAAGGTTTAGTCCCGACAGGGCAACCGGAGGTTGACAGGGAGTCGGGAATGCTGGCTTTTTCCGTCCACGAATTACACGAATTTACCCAAAATTTTAAAATCAAATCCGGTAAATTTATTATAACAAGAAGCAATAAATAGGATTTATTTATTATCAGATTTCATATTTCGGTAAAATAATTTTCATTATTAATTCGTGCAATCCCTGTCTGGACGCCGGACCGGTGTGTGCCGAAGGCATCCCTTCGGGACAATTCGTGGACCAATA
The DNA here is from genome assembly GCA_016934605.1 of Calditrichota bacterium. Lineage (GTDB taxonomy): Bacteria > Calditrichota > Calditrichia > RBG-13-44-9 > RBG-13-44-9 > RQOF01. Next base: position 3,056 of record JAFGSO010000084.1, read on the forward strand.
AATCTTTCCCCTTTACCCTTTTGAACCATGAGCCCTGGGCCTCTGCGCCATTTATTCGCCAACTGCCAACTGGCGACTGCTGACTGGTAACTGGCTTCTGGCTTCTGGTTCCAACCTCCGGTTTCCAGCTGCTGGCTCCTGGTTCCTGAATCCTGCATCCTGATTCCTCTCCTTGCGCCTCTGAGCCTCTGCTCCCCTGAGCCATTTTTTTGGCAACTGCTTTCTGGTAACTGGCGACTAATTCCTTATACCATTAGCCTTTTTCCTTTATCCATTTTCCCCTGATATATCTCTTTAAACCCTGATACCACTTTTTGTCACTTTCCCCGAACTGAGTAAAACGGCAATCCAGCGGGTGTCTTCAAAATTTTCCAGACCGATTTTCACAATCATTGTCAGTGGTACGGAAAGCAGCATGCCTACAGGTCCGAGTACCCATCCCCAGAACAGCAGGGAGAGAAAAACGATGAGTGTAGAAAGGCCCAGACCTTCTCCCAGCATTTTGGGTTCCAGGAATGTTCCGAAGATGAAGTTAATTAACAGATATCCGGCGGTAACCAGCAGGGCGGTACTGTATCCCTGCAATACCAGCGAAAGAAGTATGGCAGGTATGGCTGCAATAATTGACCCGATATTCGGAATAAAATTCAACACGAAGGCCAGTAAACCCCATAAAAGCGGATATTCCACCCCCAGAAGAAGGAGCAGCAACGCAACAGCAATTCCGGTAAAGAGGCTCAGGAGAGATTTTATCCCGACATACTTTTTAATATTTTCATTTATTTCCATAAAATTTGCCTGTGACTGATCGGGTTTTCGCGAAATGGAGCGCAATTTTGCCGGAAAATCGGCAGCTTCCATAAGAATGAATAATGCCATGATCAGAATAAGTACCATTTTACTCAAAATATTACTGAATGCACCAACAATGTTTCCGATCAACTGCAGGGGTTCTTTCAGGCTGAAGGAGTTAATCCACTGTTCCCGGGGAATCTGGATACCGCTTTCTGTCAACCAGTTCATTAAAGATGTAGTTTTTGCTTCCAGCATGGATTCATATGCAGGAAGATCGTTGGTAAACTGATTTACAGAGGTTCCGATGAGAGTCCCAATGATAAATCCGATGACAAGAATACCTACAATTATGATGATCAAAGAAATTGATTTCGGGATTCCTTTCCGTTGTAGCCAGAAAAAAGGTGAGAAACAGACTACTGCGATGAAAAGTGCAAACAGAAACTGAACCAGCAGAGAGGCAGCAGCTTTCATACCGGCAATGACGATAACAAAAGCTGCCAGGGTTAAGATAAATGGTGATGCCAGCGGTTTTTGAGGTTGTGATATTTCATTCATCTCATATTCCTTTCTTATTTTCTCAAAATCAACCTTTTTAGATCGGTTCCGGAATTGCCTTAATTTACAGAAAATTGCTTTTATAAATTCAGATAATTTGATAAATTTAGCGCTGAATTTATTCATTTAAAAGTACCGATTCATGATGCAATCTGCTCTTCTCAAAGATTTAAATCCTGCTCAGCAGGAAGCTGTCCAGAATACGGAAGGTCCGGTTCTGGTTCTTGCCGGAGCAGGAAGTGGTAAAACACGCGTCCTGACTTATCGTATTGCTTACATTATCGGGAATGATCTGGCGAGGCCGGAAGAGATACTGGCCGTTACATTCACCAATAAGGCTGCCAATGAGATGAAATGGAGAGTGGAAAAATTATTGAATATATCTGTTCAGCAGCTGTGGATCGGTACATTTCATTCCATTTCTGCCAGAATTCTCCATCGGGAAGCTAAATTAGCCGGTTATCAATCAAATTTCACTATATACGATACCACCGACCAGGAAAATCTGATTAAACGTATCATGGAACATTTAAATCTGTCCCGTGAAAAAATAACTCCACGATATGTTCAATATGTGATTAGCGAGGCAAAAAATAAGCTGATCGATGCGAAGAAGTATAATAAAACAGCTGCCGATTTCAAATCGAAACAAATTGCGAAAATATTCTTCCAATATGAGGTTTCTCTCAGGCGGAATAATGCATTTGACTTTGATGATCTTATCATCAAGCCGATAGAGATTTTCACGGATCATCCCGAGGTATTAAAAAAATATCAGAAAAAATTCCGGTATATTCTGGTGGATGAATATCAGGATACCAATAAGGCTCAATATTACTGGATAAAATTGCTGGCCCAGAAACATCGCAACCTTTGTGTAGTGGGCGATGAAGATCAGAGCATTTACCGATGGCGGGGAGCAGATATTGGCAATATTTTGAATTTTGAACAGGATTACGCAAAATGTAAAGTTGTCCGGCTGGAACAAAATTATCGTTCCACTCAGACGATCTTAAGTGCTGCCAATGCAGTGGTTTCATACAATATGAACAGGCTGGGAAAAAACCTGTGGAGTGAGCAGGGGACTGGTGAGCCAATCAGGATTTTGCAGGCTCAGGATGAAATGCATGAAGGTGCGCTGGCTGCACAAATTATCCAGGAAGAAACCCTCACAAATGGATATTCTTTGAATGATATGGTAATTCTTTACCGGACCAACGCTCAGTCCCGGGCTTTGGAAGAGCAGCTGAGACGTGCTGGTCTTCCCTATACCATCGTCGGAGGAACAAAATTCTATGATCGTAAAGAGATAAAGGATATTCTTGCCTACCTCAAATTACTGGTTAATCCGAATGATTCGGTGAGTCTGCAACGCATTATAAACTTTCCCACACGCGGAATAGGGGACACCACATTGAAAAGTTTGAATGATTATGCATTCAAACACCAGTTGTCATTGTATGAAGCGATATTTCAGATTGATGATATTCCCAATATCAGGCCGGGAAGCGTAAGAGCCATCAAAACCTTTAGCGAAAACATACAGGAATTTCGGGATCAGCTGAATGAGCTGAATGCCTATCAGATAACCGAAGGTGTCATCAATAAATTCGGGCTGAAAGCAATTTATGAACAGGATGATAATGTAGAGAATGAAGGTCGGATCGAGAATATAAACGAACTGCTGAACGGACTCCAATTTTTTGTTTCAAACAATCCGCACCGGGAATCACTGCAAAATTACCTGGATGAGATTTCTCTGCTGACAGACATCGACCGTTGGGATCCGGAGAAACCCTCAGTCACATTAATGACACTCCATAGTGCCAAAGGTCTGGAATTTCCGGTGGTACTGATTACCGGTCTGGAAAATGGTTTACTTCCCCTTTCCCGGAATAATGAAGAAATTGAACAGCAGGAAGAGGAACGGCGGCTCTTCTATGTGGGAATGACCCGAGCCAAGAAGAAACTTTATTTGCTTCATGCCCGGCTTCGTCACCGCTTCAGCAATGACGAATTCGGTATGACCTACAGCAGTATACCTTCACCATTCCTGCGTGAGATTCCGGGCGAATTTATCCGAGAAGAACCATCGAAACATGAAGATGTTTACTCAAGTAAAATGCGGAGAGTACGTGAGAAAAAAACCGGAATCTATCCGCATCTTGAAGAATTGCCCGATGAGAACAGCGAATTTAAAATAGGCCAGTATGTCCACCATGATGTTTTTGGTAAAGGGCAGATTCTGGGAGTTGATTCAAGCAGGATTGGAACAAAGATCACAATTCAGTTTGAAAAAGCAGGCATAAAAAAGTTAATTGCTGAGTATGCCAGGTTAAGTATCGGCGATTAACGGGAGAGTTTTATGAAAAAGAATATTGTAATCATATTCGTTTTACTTCTATCTGTTTTGGCATATACCCAGAGATATGGTGAAAGTGATGATTTTTCCTATGCACTCAAGCTCTACAATGAAGGATTTTTTGATATTGCAGCCCAACAGTTCAGTATCTTTGTGAATCGTTATCCTGCCAGCGATCGTCTACCGGAAGCTCGTTATTATCTCGGATTATCGTATTACCGCAGTAACGATTTTGAAGATGCACGAAGAGAATTTCAATTGATGGCGGTAACTTATCCTGAACATACCAGGGCTCCCGAAGCATGGCAGAAAGTCGGAGAGAGTTATCTTCAGCTTGGCAGAAAAGAAGAAGCAGCACGAGCCTTTGAAACAGTAAAAATACTGTATCCCACCGATCCGCTGGCACCTGTTTGTCTGTTTCAGGCAGCTAAGATTTACTATGAAGAGAAGATGAATGACAAAGCGATTATGGCCCTAAGGGATTTTTTAGACCGATATCCGGACAGTAATAAATATCCCAATGGACGATTGTTATTTGCCATGCTACAGCTTGAGGAAAATAACTACGATATTGCGCTGCAGGAATTCGATAAAGTTCTGAAATCAGGGGCGGAGAATGATCTGCTGGCAGAGGCACATCTGGGAATGGGGGAATTTTATTCCCGTCTGGGTCAGTTGGAGAGCGCCAGAGAGCAATTCCAGATTATTTTGAGCAAGTATAGCGCCTCTCCGGTGTCATTCGAGGCACTTCTGAGATTAAGTGAACTGATGACCCTTTATGGTGAATACGACAATGCCCTCAAAATTGTGAATGATAATCTGATCCGTTATAAAACGTCTCCCCAGAAATCCAGCCTGTCCCTGCAACAGGCCGCTGTTTATCTGATCCGTGAAGATTATTTTTCTGCCAGAAAAGTTCTGGAGGGAATAACGACTGCCGGATTAAACGATTCTCTGCAGGCACGACTCTATTTTTACCTTGGGGTGGCCTGTCTGGGAGATGGGAAATATGATCAGAGTGTTTCCAATCTTAACCGGCTTCTCTCGGACAGTCTGTTAAAATACGCCGGACGGAAATATGTGCCGGAGGCAAAAAAGCAGCTCGGATATGCTCATTTGCGCATGAAAGAATACGAGCGATCCTCCGGAATACTGCATGAATATATCTCGGAAAAAAAGGAAAATTCTGATGCCGAAGAAATATTGTCCGATCTGTTCTATGCTGCACTGGATCTGAAGAGAGCAGAGGAAGCTGAAAATCTATATCGTGAAATCCTGACTATTGCTCCTCATTATTCTTTCAGAGATAATCTCCTGTACGATTTAAGCACCTATTATTTTAACACGCAGAAATATGCTGAAGCCAAATCAGCCTTCTTAAGATTTGCAAACCGCTATCCGTGCTCGGGTAAAATTGATTCCGTACAAATTTTTTTGGATCACATTTCCACTTATCATATCACCGATCAGAAAGCCGGGATGAACCGTTTGGCAAGACTGATGGGACAGCTGGTTATTCAGGATAAAAAGATGGAATTGATGTTGGAACTGGCCAGAGTACATCTGAATTATCTGAAAGACATCCCAACAGCCATCGAGTATGCCCAACACCTGGTAAGCTCCAGCACAGATTCGGGAATTGTGGGCGATGCTTATCATGTGATGGGAGAGAGTTACCGTCGTGACGCTGAAATGAAAAAATTTCAGGGAGAAGTATATACGGTTGAGAAGCAAAAAGCCCTGAACTCCTTCAGAAATGCCATGAATTACGTCGCTCATGTCCAGTATCCGGACAGCCTGGCCTTTTCCTTTCTGAGCATGATCTCCGAACCCGATTTTGAAGAACCTGTACCCATGGATAAGCAGATTCAATTCCTGCAACAGTTTCGCAGAAGCTATCCGGAATCCCGATTCGCAGAAAAAGCGGCTTACCGCATGGCAAAGCTGTATTATGATAAAAAGGATATTGATAACGCTATAATGGTTCTGCAAGACCTCCTGGAATCGGAGAATACTTACCTGCGGGGAAACGCCTATTATTTTCTGGGAAAGATCCATTACGAGATGCAAAATCAGAGCAATGCCGCCGAATTATTTAAAGAATTTCTGCTGAACATATCAATTCACCCGCTCCGTGCCGCTGCTTTTGGTACGTTGGCTAAAATCAATGAAAATATGGGTGATTTTAGTACCGCTGCCCAATTCTGGAGCAAATTAATTGAGGAATACGATTACTCGCCGGCTGCTCTGGCAGCTAAAAACAGAATCCCCGAGATCTATCTCAAGGCAGAAGATTTTGCACAGGTGCTGAAATATACCGGTCCTTATCTCCGAAAAACAATGGCCGCAGATCTTGTTTTGAGAAAACTCAGAAAAATTGAAGAACCGGAATTCACTTTTTTTGCGGGGAAAGCCTATTTTAACATGAATGATAGAATGAAATCCCGCAACCTGCTGCTGGATTATATATTTACCCAACCCGACGGGGAGTATTATGCAGAAGCGCATTTTATTCTGGCGGATATTTCTCTGAGTGAAGGTGATACTGATGCGGCACTGAGTTATCTTCAGACGATCACCAGAAATAATTCTTCGCCTTTTTACCTTCAAGCTGCCGCCAGAAGTGCCGATATTTATTTTGAGCGGAAACAGTATGAGAAAGCCGGAGATTTATACGAAAGTCTGATTCCTCTGACCACGGATCCAGACCAGAAAATACGTTTTCAGGCAGGGGAACTCATCTCTTTTATTAATCTGGGCAATTTAAAGCAGTATGACAGAAAGGTGTCTTCATTTCGTGACCAATTTAAAAAACATAAGGAATATGATAAATACAGCGCCGCTTTTGAGTATGAAATAGGTAAGTATTATTATAGAAATAAAAATTTTGATGCAGCCATTAAAAGATTTGAAACTGTAGCCGGTAAATATAAACGAACAGAATATGCTGATGATGCCGAATATCAACTCGGGCTCACTTATACGACCCTGAATAAGGTAGAGAAGGCTATGGATATTCTCTCCAAATTCAGTGAGAAGCATCCTGAAAGTGACCTGAAAGCAGATATTTATGTAACACTTGGAGGACTTTATTACAGAGCGGAAAAAAGGGAGCTGGCAGTCGGTGCATTTCAGCGAGCGGTGGAACTGGCTAACAGCCCGGCCACCCGAAAATCTGCCCTGTCCAATCTGATACTGATTTATCGTGATCTGGGTTTGTGGGACGGCGTTTTGAGTGAGACCAGGAAATATGTTCAGGAATTTCCGGAAGCTGAAGATATCATCGATAAGAAAATCATGATGGGATCTGCCATGATTTATATGAACCGATATTCTGAAGCAGTGGAATTCCTGCGAAATTTAAAATTTGAAGCTAACAGTGAACAGGAACCGGAAATCCAGTTTTATATCGGTGAAGCGTATTTCAACGGGGGGCAGTATGAGAATGCTATTCGGGAATTTGTAAAAATTCCGCTTCTCTCCAAGCAGACAAAACTCCAGTGGGAAGCAAGTGCTCTTTATTACTCCGGACAGGCGTATGAAAAACTTGGCAGGAAATCCGATGCCATTCGTATGTATCAGGAAATTGTAGACAGGCCCGGAATTTTGGCTGATTTAAAGCGGGAAGCCCAGAAGAGAATCGAACAGCTCAAAGAATCGTGATGATTGAAAAAGTCTTTGTGATAAGATTATGAAAATGTCTATATTAAAATATAAAAATTTCGGAGGGGATTTCATGAGAAAGTCTGTTCTGCTCCTGCTTCTGGTTTCTGTAATATTCTTTGTGTATCAATGTGGTGGTCCAAAAAAACTTACTCAGGAAGAGTACGAACAATTGTCTCCTCAGGAACAGGTTGTTTATCTGGAGAAATATACCGAGAAAAATCCAACCGATATTGAGGCCCAGAAAAAGTTGTACCGGTCTTATCTGGAAATGGACATGCAGCAAAAGGCTATCTCTGTTATGGAGAAAATCCTGAAACAGGATCCATATCAGCCAGAGGTCCAGTTTGAATATGGTGAACTGCTGATGAAAAGAGGAGAAGAGATGCCGGCTTTTCGGGCTTTCCGGGATGCCCTGAAATCTCCCGGAGGGACAGCTTATTCAAGCCGGATTTCACAATATCTGGGAGGGAAGTATACAGTTCAGCAGATCACCAGCGGTCAGGAAGATGAGGCTTTCCCCGTGTTTTCCCCGGATGGCAGTAAAATCATCTACCAGACAAATGAAAAAGGAAACTGGGATATTGCCGAAATAGATCTGAACAGCCGAACAACCCGGCTGTTACTCGATACTCCATCTGATGAAGAACTCCCCTGCATGAGCCCGGATGGAAAGAAAATTGTCTATACCTCCAATGCAGATGACCGCAGACCTATTGATGATAAGTTTAAAGTGCGGGAAATTTATGTGAAAAATCTGGAAAATGGTATTGTGGATAATTTGACTGAATCGGTGGCCGATGACTGGTTACCCCGTTTCAGTCATGAAGGGGAATATGTGGTTTTTGTTTCGGAGCGAAGTGATCTCAGGAGCGTACCCTATACAGAAAAACACAGCGATATTTTCCGGATGGATGACGATGGAGATTTTCATGTCCAACTGACCCATCAGGACGCCAATGATGGAGGTGCCTGTTTCAATCCGGATGATGATCTTATTTTTTATCATTCCAATAAAAATGGATCCTATGATATATTCATGATGAAATCTGATGGTTCCCTGCCAATGACGGTCTATGGAAATCCCGAAAGCAATGAGGTGAATCCATTCGTTTCGCCGGACTCCCGGTACATCACTTTTTTCAGTGATCTGGGTGGTAGCTACGATATATACCGTGTAAAAATCGATGGCGGTGAACTGGAAAGATTAACAATGAGTGCCGCACAGAATACAAATCCGGTTTATTCACCTGATGGACAATTCATTGCTTATCATTCAGATCAGAATGGTAATTATGATATTTTTATGCTTAATCTTCAGTCGACCAGTGAACCTACCGCCCAGGAATTGATTAGGCGCCTGGATGCACTGGTAGGACAATAGTCAATCTCATGAAATTTGTCTGAAAAAAACCCTGCTGATGAGGCAGGGTTTTTTTATGCCGGTCGGGCAATTAGAATAAGGGAAATTGGTTTATCGATAAAAAAATTGAAAATCCGGTCTATTGTTTTCCACAATATGAAGGGCAGATTTCGCAGAAGGTAATTCAGATGAAGCCGGTTAGGCACTTTATTACAGCTTTTGGAAATACTGACTGGCTTAAAACCATTATGTACCACCAGTTTTGAGAGACTGTTTTTATCAAAGGAATGAAGATGAGAATGAGTGGGCGTCGGTTTATTGCAATGTATGCAAATCTGATAGCTGATTTTCTCTTTATACGGCACTGATAACATCAGCAAACCATCCGGTTTCAGAATTCGCCTGAGTTCCTGCAATACTTTTTCCGGCTCGGCCAGGTGCTCCAGTACTTCAGCCATCACCACCCGCTCGAATGTCGCAGAACGAAAGGGAAGTTTGTACGCATCTCCGCAGCAGGGACTCACAGGGTATGAATTTCGATTTCTGATTTTCCTGAGATTTTGGACTGGTATATCCAGCGGAATATAAAACGGCTTTTTTTTGCCGAAATTTTCCACCACGAATCCACCGCCGCTACCTATTTCCAGAATTTTTTCGTGATTTTTCAGGGGAGCAAGATAAAAAAACTCCTGATATCGCCGGCGAATTTCCTGCAACATGAATTTGTCCGGTTCGAAAAAATCATAAAATTCACCATCCAGCTGATAGTGCCTGATGTGATCTGAATAGGAATACTTTTCTTTCATCTCAGGTATGCCGGGGAAGAAAATGGACCAATAGAATGCCTTTCGCTAGCCGGAAAAAATTTCCATCCAGTTATTTTTCAAAAGACCCATTCTGACAACATCAAATAATTCACCGTTCCGGTAAATTTCCTGGAAGAAAATTCCTTCTAATTCAAAACCAAATTTACTGTTCAGATTTATATTCCGGATATTAGTATCCATAGAATGAATAAATACCTTATTAAATCCCAAAATCATGAATACATAATATAAGAACAGAAAAGTGGCTCTTTTGCCGATGCCTTTTCCGCTGAAATCATCAGCACCGATAAATTTTTTCATCTCGAGTTTATGATGGGTTTTATCAATATTCTCTGCACCGATGATACCGACAAAAGTACCGTCATAATGGATACCGAAATATGTTCTTTCCGGATCTTCAAACATATACTGACTGAGTTCAATCTCATTTTTCGGGAGAAAGTCAATAAAGGTCATCTGAATTTCGCTTTTCTTTAGCCACCGGCAAATGAGTGAAATCTGATTAGGCAGGAGTAGTTTTAGAGATACTTTATGAATGGACAGTTGTTCTTTCTCCTTCCAGTTATCAGCTATATCCTGCAGCAGAAACTCGCTGGAGAAATATCTACCCACACGGTCATCAGAGGATGACTGGTCAGTCAAATGGTCCAGCAGATGTAAAGAAACGGTCACAATATCACTGGATTCCACCCCATATTTTACCAGCTCTTTATAGAAACTTTTTGCCACCAGTTTGAGTAACTGATCCTGTTGATACTTATACAGATGCTTGTTTGAATTATCATTCATGATCAGGTTGTCCGGAAATTAGATAAATTTCACTTATCATGTTAATTTTAAATGAATTTACAAAAAATTCAAAGCATTTTTCAAAAATTTTCCGATCTTAATCGTTTACTGCTAACATAAATCGTTCATATATACTTGTATTAAATGGGGGTTCATCCTAAATTTAAAGGTTATTAAGAGGACTTGAATGAATCAATTTAAGCTGATTTCGAAGTATAAACCAACCGGAGATCAGCCGGAAGCCATTAGAGCTCTCATCAAAAATATTAATCGTGGGAAAAAATTCCAGACGCTTCTTGGCGTAACCGGTAGCGGGAAAACTTTTACCATGGCCAACGTCATTGAAAAGATGAATCGGCCAACTCTGATTATTTCCCACAATAAAACACTGGCTGCTCAGTTGTATGGCGAGTTTAAACAGTTTTTCCCTGAGAATGCAGTTGAATATTTTATAAGTTATTTCGATTATTATCAGCCTGAAGCGTATATTCCCACGACAGATACTTACATCGAAAAAGACAGTTCTATCAATGATGAGATTGAAAGACTGCGCTTGAAAGCATCGGCAGCAGCCATTTCCCGCAGCGATGTAATTATTGTTGCCAGTGTGTCCTGTATCTACGGAATAGGTTCTCCGGAAGATTATAAAGAAATGATGGTTCTGGTCAGGAAGGGGGATGTCCTGCGCCGACACGATTTCTTCAGCAGGCTGGTGGCTATTCATTATGCCCGGAATGATATGAATCCGGAAAGAGGTACTTTCCGGGTGAGAGGAGATGTTATCGAAGTTTATCCGGCTTATGAAAAGTATTCTATCCGGATCGATACATTTGGTGATGAAGTGGAAAGTATTGTCCATGTGGATTCGACAACCGGTGAAATTCTGGATGAACTGGATCAGGTAGTCATTTATCCGGCCAGTCATTATGTGACCACACAGGAAAAAATGGAAAAAGCCATGAAAACCATTCGGGAAGAACTGGCTTTCAAACTGGATGAACTCCGCAATATGGGCAAACTACTGGAAGCACAGCGCCTGGAACAACGAACCAACTTTGACCTGGAAATGATTCAGGAAATCGGTTACTGCTCGGGAATCGAAAATTATTCGCGTCATATTTCAGGCCGACAGCCGGGCGAGCCTCCATACACACTTATAGATTTTTTCCCCGATGATTTCATATGTTTTATCGATGAATCTCATCAGACCATTCCCCAGCTGCATTCGATGTATAACGGTGATTATTCCCGTAAAAAAACCCTGGTTGAGCATGGTTTCAGACTTCCCAGTGCCCTGGATAACCGTCCTCTTAAATTCAATGAATTCATCGAGAAAATGAATCAGGTTGTTTTTGTTTCGGCAACTCCCTCTCCCTATGAAATAGAACAAAGCGGGGGAGAGGTTGTGGACCAGGTAATCCGACCGACAGGATTGATTGATCCGGAGATAGAGGTTCGTCCGACGAAAGGACAGATTGACGATCTTCTGGCTGAGATTACAGAGCGGGTGGAAAAGAAGGAACGTGTTCTGGTCATGACTCTAACAAAACGGATGGCGGAAGACCTGACGGATTATTTTCAGAATCTGAATATCCGGGCACAATATCTTCATTCGGAAATCGATTCTCTTGAACGGGTCGATATTCTGAGGGATCTGAGGCTTTCTGAATTTGATGTGCTGGTCGGAATAAACCTGTTGCGGGAGGGTCTCGATCTGCCGGAGGTTTCCCTGGTGGCTATCATGGATGCAGATAAAGAGGGATTTTTAAGATCGGAAGTATCATTGCTGCAAATTGCCGGAAGAGCTGCCCGGAATGTTCGTGGAAAAGTCATACTTTATGCCGATTCTATCACCAAATCGATGAAAAATACAATTGAAGAAACGGAACGGCGTCGTCAGAAACAGTTGACTTACAACAAGGAACATGGTATAGTGCCTCAAACCATCTACAAAACAATTGATGAAATCATGCGAACGACCTCGGTAGCTGATGTCCGCAACAGATATAAAGTAAAAAAGGAAGTTCGCGAGTTTGATTACATGGATAAATTCACCGGAATGCAGTTAATTGAGCAACTGGAAAGGGAGATGAAAAAAGCGGCCGAAAATCTGGATTTTGAAAGAGCTGCCAGACTCAGGGATGATATAAAAAAACTGAAGGGCAAACTGGAATGAAATCATTTCAGATAAGCCTGATCGCAATATTGATAATGGTCCCTTTTTCCCGTAGCCTTGCTACACAATCGGATTCCTCCACCTTAAATGGATTGATACAGCAGGGAAAACAGAAGATTTATCATTTTCAACTGGATGAAGCATTGGAGATTTTTTCCCGGATTCAAAATGAGTATCCGGATAAACCGCATGGATTTTTCTATACTTCCTATCTTTATGCAATTTTTTATTCCCAGGATCGCACGAATCGGGAACTCGACTCCCTGCTTCTGAAGACCATAAAACAGGCAACAGAGACTGGAGAAAACTATAAACAGAAATACCCCAAAGATCCTGAGGCTCATTACTATCTGGGTGTTTCCAATGGAGTTCTGGGAATCTATCACGTTCTGAATTCTAATTATCTGAAAGGTTACATTCACGGACGACGGGCCAAGAATCATCTGGAAGATGCCGTTGAAATTGATTCAACCTGTTATGATGCGTATCTGGGACTGGGAATATTTCATTACTATGTCGATCTTCTGCCCGGAATCGTCAGGTTTTTTGCGGGAATACTGGGATTCCACGGGGACAGATCGAAGGGTATGGAAGAAATCGGCTTAACCCTCCGGCAGGGACAATTCTTTCGAGCAGAGGCGGAATTTGTATATGCGGTAATCCGTTATTTTCTGGAGGGGGATTATCATGGAGGTCTTAATACTTTTCTACGACTTCACAGACTTTATCCTATGAATCCTGCCATGACACTTCTGATAGGATACCATTACCGACGGCATGGGCAGATTGAAAAAGCAAAAAAGCTATTCGAATCGGTCCGCGAGGTATTCAGTGAAAAACTCCCCCAGATAACGGTGATGAAATATTACAATCTCGGTGTCTGTTACTTTCGTTTAAACGATTTCAGTCGTGCAGAGGACTATTTTAATGAACTGCTTGATACTTCTTTGAGGAAATCACCTTACTATCAGGCTGCACTGGCCTACTATAAAGGATTACTGGCCGGTCTGAATTTTCGGCAAAAAGAAGCAGATTATTTCCTTAGTATGATCTATAAAAATAGGGACACAGAATACTGGTACAATATGTCCCGGTTATTTATTCGATATCCTTTCGACTCACTGATGGTTGACTATGTGATAGCAGAAAATTATCTTTATACTTTTAATTACCAGGCTGCGTCTGTACAGATTCCTGAACTGATAGTACGTCTTGAAAAACTGGAGGCAGGATCTTATCATCCTGATCTGCCTTATCTGATCAAAGACCTGGAGGCCAGGATGAATTTTCAGGGAGGGCAGGTCAATGAAGCCAGGGGAATATACCAGAGTTTTATCGAAAAATTGAATGAACTGGATGATGATTTTCAGAAAGCATGGATTTATATTGCCTATGCCAGAGTTCTGCGTGAGTTAAAGGAATGGGAGAAATCTGAAGAAATGCTGAAAAAAGCAGATTCGACAGACGATGAATATACCCGAATCATCATCGAACGGGAAAAATATATTCTTAAGAATCTCAGAAGTAATAAGAAAACATAGGAGAAATAATGAAAATTCTGGTTCTGGGAAGTGGCGGACGTGAACATGCACTGATCTGGAAATTAAAGCAGTCTCCCATGGTAGAACGTGTCTATTCTATTCCGGGAAATGCCGGTATCGCGGAAATAGCAGATACCAAAAGGATTTCACTTTCTGATAAAAATTTGATTGCAGAATTCATTCGGGAAAAGAAAATAGATCTTACCGTTGTGGGACCGGAACAGCCACTGGTGGAAGGTTTAGTCGATTTTCTGGAAAAAGAAAATATGACCGTATTTGGTCCCGGCTCAGATGCTGCCCGTATCGAAGGAAGTAAGGTTTTTGCAAAAAATTTCATGAAAAAATATAACATACCGACAGCCGACTTCACAGAATTCTCAGATTTCGACGCTGCCTTAGACTATCTGAATCGCCTGAAAAGTCCGGAGATTGTGGTAAAAGCCGATGGTCTGGCTGCCGGAAAAGGAAGTATTGTCTGCCACACCAAAAATGAGGCGCAACAGGCGATTGAGGATATAATGAAAAGGCGCATTTTTGGTTCAGCGGGGGACCGGATAATCCTGGAAGAATGTATGAAGGGGGAAGAGGTAAGTCTTTTTGTCATTGCAGACGGATCTCATTTTGTATTGTTATCACCTGCGCAGGATTTTAAAAGGGCACTGAATGAGGACAGCGGCAAAAATACAGGCGGAATGGGAAGCTATGCACCCACACCTTTCCTCACAGACGATCTTCTCCGGATGTCTGTTGAAAAAATAGTGAAGCCCATGCTGTCAGGTTTCCGAAATGAGAAAATAACCTATAAAGGTGTTCTGTATTGCGGTCTGATGCTCACAAGAACGGGGCCGAGAGTGGTGGAATTCAACTGCCGTTTTGGGGATCCGGAGACTCAGGCTGTTCTGCCTCTTCTCGAATCCGATCTGGCCGAACTTCTCATGGCTGCTTCCACCGGAAACCTGGCTGACCAGAAAATAATCCTTAATCCCGGTTATGCAGTCTGCGTCATAGCTGCTTCTGGCGGATATCCTGATAGCTATGAGAACGGGAAAATAATTTCGGGCCTTGATCAGCTGGAGGATGATGTGATCGTATTTCACGCTGGAACAGTTCAGAAAAACGGGCAATTGGTGACCAATGGTGGAAGAGTGCTTGGTGTAACTGCTGTCCATAAAGATCTGCAGGGTGCAGTTGACAGGGTTTATCATAATATCAGGCGGATCCATTTTGAGGGGATTCATTATCGCCAGGATATAGCTCTCCGTGCCCTTAGAATCATGAATGAATAATTTCTTTCGAAAATTTTCTTTTGATAAGAATTGCTGATTAAGGGCTATTAATCACATCTTCTATGAAGATTAATACTTACTTTGATACCCCTGTAAAAAAAAGAGAGGAATCATATGAAAATTCTATTGACCGGTGGAGCCGGATTCATTGGTTCGAATATTGCTGACCGTTATATTGAGCTTGGGCATCAGGTGGTTATTGTGGATAATTTAATAACCGGAAAGAAAGAGAATATTCATTCAGAAGCCATTTTCTACGAAATGGATATCAGAGATGATCAGTTGCCCAGAGTATTCGAGAAGGAAAAACCTCAGATTGTAAATCATCATGCGGCTCAGATGGATGTGCGTAAATCTGTGGCAGATCCAATCTATGATGCGGATGTCAATGTTCTGGGAGGATTGAATGTCCTTCAGAATTGCGTCAGATATAAAGTCGGCAAATTTATTTTCGCCTCCACCGGTGGTGCAATTTATGGAGAGCAGGATTATTTTCCGGCAGATGAACAGCATCCGTTAAGGCCGCTCTCACCTTACGGAATCACCAAACTGACCACGGAAAAATACCTTTACTTTTACAATCAATCTTATAATTTGAAATATACTATACTGCGTTATGCCAATGTTTACGGACCCCGTCAAAATCCTCATGGTGAAGCAGGCGTTGTAGCCATCTTCACCGAAAGAATGCTGCAGGATGAACAACCTGTTATTAATGGGGATGGTCTGCAGACCAGGGATTATGTTTATGTGGGAGATGTAGTTCGTGCCAATGAAATGGTTCTGGAGAGAGGCAATAATAAAATTTATAATATCGGAACCGGTCAGGAAACAGACGTAAATGAACTTTTTTCAAAAATTTCCAGGGAAACCGGAAAAAATGTTCCAGAAAAGCACGGTCCAGCCAAACCTGGAGAACAGAAACGCAGTGTACTTTCCTCGGATTTTATTCTGAAGGAATTAGGATGGAAACCGGAAATCGGGCTTGCACAGGGTATAAAGAAAACAGTCCAATTCTTTCAGGAAAGAATTCACTGATTTGGATAATGTTTTTAGCTATGAAACGTGGATTACAGTTACTAAAAAATCCAGGACAGTTCAATTAAACTGATTCATTCGCTAACTTTA
>JAFGSO010000497.1 GCA_016934605.1 Calditrichota bacterium
GAGTTTGTACCCTATGATCATGGAGTTCATGAATTATACAGGTTAGATTAATATCATGAATTATATAAACTAATTTCTGGTTATACCTGACAGGCCGAACATACACTAATCCATCTCAGGAATCAACTATAATATATATCCATCTTAAAGTTGGATCTCGGCTCCCCTAGCCGGGATAACAATTTCTCATTCTTACAATGTTGCCGAATATTCACCCTTTTCCCTTCATTTCTCATCCTTAATCCTATTTAACAGGAATTCATGTATAAACCCATCAATATCGCCGTCCATAACGCTCTGAATATCGGAGGTTTCAAAATCGGTGCGATGATCTTTTACCATATTATAGGGATGAAAAACATAGGATCTTATCTGGTTTCCCCAACTGATTCCGGTTTTGGAATCCTCCAGTTTCTGCTTTTTTACCTGCTCCTCTTCCAGCTTTTTCTGATATAAACGAGCCTTCAATATTTTTAAGGCATTGGCTTTGTTCTTGTGCTGGGATCTTTCATTCTGGCAGGTCACCACAATATTGGTGGGAATATGGGTGATACGCACGGCCGAATCGGTCCGATTAACATGTTGTCCGCCGGCTCCGCTGGCCCGGTAGGTATCGATCCGGAGATCATTCGGATTTATTTCAATTTCAATTTCTTCATCGACTTCCGGGACGACAAAAACAGAGGCAAATGAGGTATGCCGCCTTCCACTGGCATCAAATGGCGATATACGAACCAGCCGGTGTACCCCGTTTTCGGCCTTCAGGTAACCGTAGGCAAAAGCACCGGTGATCTCGATTGTTACGCTCTTGATACCGGCTTCCTCTCCCGGCAGGAGATCCAGAACCTCGTTCTTGAAACCGTTCTGATCTGCCCAGCGGAGATACATTCTCATCAACATTTCAGCCCAATCCTGACTTTCGGTTCCACCTGCTCCGGGATGGATGGTGAGTATGGCATTCTTGGAATCTTCCGGCTCACTCATGATTCCCCGCATTTCCAGACCCTTGATCTTCTGGAGCAGTTTTTCGCTTTCTCTGTCTATTTCTTTGATTATATCGGAGGAGTCATCCTCATTACTAAGCTCCAAAAGAACCAGGAGATCGTCCAATTCTTTCTTATAATGATTCCATTCCTTGACAATCTCTTTTTCATTGCTCAGTTTTTTTAAAAGAGTCTGAGCCTGATCGGGATTATCCCATAAATTTGGGTCGTTTACTTTTTCTTCCAGATCAGTGATGGTTTTTTCACGGTTTTCAATGTCAAAGATAACTCCGGAGATTTCCCAGTATCTGTTCTGCCTCTTCAATACGGTTTTGGATAATGTCAATCATAATTTCTGTAACCTTTGGTTAGAATGATGTCCCCGGTTTGAATCGAGGGTCAGTTATTTTTTACTTTTTTTCTCATGAATGGACCGTATATGACAGTCCTCGAAATAATGCTGCAGAATTTCTCCGCTTTTATACCCTTCCAGGGCCATCATGGCGCCCCCTGTTTTACACATTCCCACACCATGTCCCTGGCCGGCACCCACCAGGGTAAACGAAATAGGTGTCCCTATCTGGTCGAGTTCCTTTTCGACAATAAAACAGGAACTTTCCAGGTATTCCTGAGCCAGAACCTCGCGGATATTCAGTTCTCCTTTTATGCGATAATTTTTCAGGCTGCCGATCAATTCAATTTCTTTCAGGCGACCTGAACTGCCTCTCCGGAGAGGGACAATATCGAAAAGGATACCGATATCTTCGCCGGTATTTTTATAGATCAGTTTTTCCAGCTCCTGTCTTGAATAGTCGACTTCCCATCGAAAATATTTCTTGTATTTTTCAAGCGACTTTGGGACATCGGCCACTCTCAAATTGCACCAGGCATCCGGCCGGGAAAGAATCCATTTTCTGACAATTTCTTCATTCTGGAGGGAATTGAATCCTTCCGGGACTTTTTTCCAATCATATTTTCCGTGAAATTGTGGTTCCTCATCCAGCTCCCACACTCCCGTGGCATCCTCGGTATGTCCACCACAGATGAGATTGAAATAGGCATCACAGATGGTTTCGTCTGTAAAAATGACTTCTCCTCTGGTTGCCTCCACGGCAGAGTCGATGTTTTCATCCTCAAATTCGGTACCATAGTAGCGAAGGCAGTGTCCCCAGTCGCACATATCATAGGGATCACCGGGGTGTTTATGTGCCACTCTGGCCATAACCTCGCTGCGACTGACAATGGCCAGACTTTTCGTGAATTCAATGGGCAGATCAGTTCCGATTTCAGAAAAAACCACCCGTTTGAGATAGGATTCCAGAGGAATTTCGCTGATAACCATCAGTTTCCCGTCGTTACCAAATCGGAATTCCAGCGAGGCATTATATACCCGATCCTCGAAATGCTCTCTCTGCAGTACAGCATCAAAGCTTCTTATACTGTAAAGTTTTGTTTTTGTAGATACATCTGCTGGAACCACTTTGAAAAAGTCTTTCGCCTCACCGGAGGTTTCGTACTCTGCATCAAAGAATTCAAGTGTACCCCGTGGTTCTTTAACCGTATCTTTGATAACTGTCGGGTTAAATTCCGGTTTAAATCTTTTAAAGTCTTTCCGGGCCTCAATTTCACTACTGTAGTCACCTGAAATGATGACATATTTGGTATTGTTATTAATTTTCCGCTCATTTAAGTAAATATTACCACCGAAAGTATCAATTCTGGCTTCCGGGTCGAATTGTTGTGC
>JAFGSO010000498.1 GCA_016934605.1 Calditrichota bacterium
ACTGGATGAAAACAGCAAGCCGGATGCGGAATTTCCCTACGCCTGGAGTAAGAGAGAATGTGAAAAACTGATTCAGGAAAGCACGGAATGGTTCCCCAGTGTTATTATACGGCTGGCAGCGGTTTTCAGTGACTGGTGTGAATATCCCCCGGTATATATGTTTCTCAATACCTGGCTTTCCAAAAAATGGAACTCCAGGATCCTGGGAGGCAGAGGAGAATCCGCCGTACCTTATATCCACATCAATGATCTGATCGACTTCATCGTTAAAGTCATCGAAAAAAATGCCGATTTGCCTCGATTCTGCGTTCTCAACGCCAGTTCCGACAATACGACATCCCATCTAGAGCTGTTTCAGTCTGCCACCCATTATTATTTCGGTCAGAATATTAGACCAATCAAGATGCCCCGGTGGCTGGCGCTTCCTGGAATGTTTTTCCGGCAGTGGATCGGCAAACTCCATGGCAAACCACCGTTTGAGCGGGTCTGGATGGCAAAATATATTGATAAGAAACTGACAGTCAATTCGGATTATAGCAAGAATCTTCTGTCATGGAAAAGCACGACACGCTATGATATCAAAAGACGGCTACTGTTTTTGATCGAAAATATGAAAAATCACCGCTCCATATGGGACCTGAGAAATGAAGCGGCGATGAAAAGAATCGCCAGACGACCCAATATGGTCATTTATCAGAGTCTGTATGAAAATGCCGATCAACTTCGGGAACAGATCATCAGCGAATTCAGTGCTCCTGAAAATAACAGCAAATACCAACATTATCAGAAGATGGAAGAGGGAGTCCTTCGCTGGTACGTTACTCTTATTTATCATTTGATTATCACGGCAATTCGCACCGGAGACAGGGCGCTATTCCGTAATTATATTCAGACCATCGCTTATCGCAGATATATTGAACAGTTTCCGATTGATGAAGTCAAAACTGCCCTGTCATCCATCAGTCAGATTCTCCGTCAGTATCTGCAGCAATCCCCTCAAATTGCGGAATTCAGGGAGCGGATTTACGACTATGTGGACCTCACTATTCAACTGGCAATTGATGAGATGGAAGACTCTTATGAATACCTAGCATCTCAACCACCCGAAGCGATTGAAAAATTTACTGATATGTCACTTCCTGCCAAGAGTGTTGAACTGGAACGAATTGTTCATCAGCTGGAAGACATTTGCGAAGATAGCACGGGAGAAAGGTTAGCCCGGCAGAGCGGTAAAAAATAAAGAGCAGGAAGCAATGCTAGAGGTGGTTTACAGCTTCCCGTACCAAATAGCGTATCTTTTCAAAATTTTTCTCTTTTAACAGATCCGCCTTCACCATCCAGCTCCCCCCGCAGGCCATAACCTGAGGGAGGTTAAGATAATCCTTCACATTCTGGGGATTAATGCCGCCGGTGGGAATAAATTTAAGCATTGGAAAGGGAGCACTCATGGCTTTAAGAGCCCTTATACCTCCCATAACTTCAGCCGGAAAAAATTTTACCACTGTTAATCCATATTCCAGCGCCTGGGTGAAATCAGTAGGCGTGCAGGTTCCGGGGATAACAGGAATATTCCGATCCACACAATACTCCACAACTTTTGAATTTAATCCCGGTGATACAATAAAGCGTGCACCGTTCTCGACCGCTTTTTCAGCCTGAGCGGTATTCAATACAGAACCTGCGCCCAGTAAAATATCGTCTCTGCGCGACAATATCTGCAGGACATTTTCCGCAGCAGATGTTCGAAAGGTAATCTCAGCACATGGAATTCCTCCCTCGAGCAAAGCATTTGCAAGAGGATTGGCATCCTCAGCATTGTGAATTGTTACCACCGGAATGATCCGAATCTTACTAAACATCTCAATTATCTCATTCATAAATCCATCCTCAGCTTCAACCGGTTAATTCAAAAGAAAATGATCCATTTACTGGAAGATGTTCAAAATTATGAATTCCCGAAACTGAATTTCACTAGGAAAAAATCCAATGACAAAAGCATTTAAAGACTATTCTGCCCTATGCCTCAGTCGAAAGAATACTTCAATTTCAAAACACAAGCCTTTACTTGATAATACAAAAGTACCATTTTTAAAAACTTCTATTTCTCTCTTTAATCTTTAATCCTTGATCCTTCATCCTAATTTCACCTTTCCACTCTGGCATTTCCCCCGCCCATCAGTTTCTCTACCTCCTTAAGAGTCGCCATGGAGGTATCTCCTGGAGTCGTCATTGCCAGTGCACCATGGGCAGCACCGTAATTAACCGCTTTTTCCGGATCTCCGGTAGTCATTAAACCGTAGATCAGACCGGAAGCAAAGCTGTCACCGCCTCCAACCCGGTCCAGAATTTCCAGATCAGGTCTGTATGAAGCCTCGTAAAATTGCCCATTGCACCAGCAGACGGCGCCCCAGTCATTCACTGTGGCAGTCTTTACTTTCCTGAGAGTGGTCGCGACAATTTTAAAATGGGGATATTTTTTCACGACCCGATTAATCATTTCTTTGAATTTATTAACCTCCAGGTGGGACAGTATTTCATCCACTCCTTCAACTTCAAATCCCAGTCCGGCAGTGAAATCCTCTTCATTGCCCAGCATCACATCGACCAGGGGAGCCAGTTGGGCATTCACTTCCCGGGCTTTTGCCATTCCACCGATTGATTTCCACAGAGATGGCCGGTAGTTCAGATCGTAAGAAACAACGGTTCCGTATTTTTTTGCCACCTTCATCGCCTCGAGAATGACACCGGGAGTTGTTTCAGACAGTCCGGCAAAAATTCCACCGGTATGAAACCATCTCACTCCCAGTTTTCCGAAAAGGGTTTCCCAATCAATGTTTCCTGCTATCAACTGTGATGCCGCCGTCAGCCCGCGGTCTGAACACCCCACTGCCCCGCGTACACCATAGCCGCGTTCGGTAAAATTCAGGCCATTGCGGACGGTTCTACCGATACCG
>JAFGSO010000499.1 GCA_016934605.1 Calditrichota bacterium
ATAGCCTCAGAGCACACAGAGAACACAGAGACAAAGATCAATGTATGGTATAATGATGTGAATGTTTGTGAATTAACCAGGTTAATAGTCCTGTATTTTTGTCCGAAAACCGGGATTTTTAATAGTATTTTATTATCCGTGATCATTTAGGGATGTACAAATCCATCATGATTATTTTGATAATTTAAAACCTTTTATTTTGTGCAATAATATTCTTCCCCATCGGTGATATCCTAATATCAGGATTAACAGATAAAGTAATATTATGCTTACCACTGAAATTCTTACACCGGCATAATAAGACTTGGGTCTGAATGTGAGTTCTATTGTATGTTTGCCCTCCGGAACGACAACAGACTGCAGCAGATGGTTGGTTTTGTATATTCTGAGTTCATCCCTGCCGTCCAGAACGGCTTTCCATCCGGGCGGATAGGTGATTTCGGAAATGACCAGAAGTGCGGGTTTATCTGAAAACGTTCTCAGCACAATCTTCTCCGGAGTGAATTCCTGAATCTGCACAGAAGAGCTGTCCGGAAACAGAATTTCGCCTTGCGGTTCCTCTTCCAGAACAGCCATGGAATCCGGATTAAATTTCGGGTTGTTCAGCATTTTCAGTCGTTCCACACCGTCGGAAATGATTTCATAATCATTAATAAAAAAGGCTCGTGGAGAAGATTCGTTAAACCGGTACCCATAAAAAGACTTGTTTTCTACCTGAGCAATCGGATCAAGCCGGGGGTGCTGAACCTGTTGAGGCATAATCACATATTTTACATTCAACATCTTGAGAATATTCCAGTTTATGGGAACTTGATCGTCCAAATAATGATAGAGACAGTTATCTACAATTTCCTGAATAACCTGCAGTTTAGCAGGTGAATAGCCTCCTATAGACTGATGATGATATACCCAGTGCACATCTGAAAAAAGCTGACCAAATGGAAAAACTCTTGATAATTCATCATCTTGAAGTATTTTCTGATCGATAGCATTTACCTGATACTGAGATCTCTCGATGTTTTCGGTGTCAACGAATTTACTTTTCAGATAAGGGGAATTCAGAATTATAAAATCCATACAAATAAGAAAAAGAAATGCCAATCCCAAATATCCGGGTTTAATCCATTTTTTTCTGAGTGAAAAAATGGTTCCTGCACCCAATAGCAGAAATATGAGACTCTGTAGGCTTGAATTGATCAACAGTTCAAGACGGGCTTGCTTCAGCATGTTTACTGCCTGTTGCCCGTATCGCTGGATTTCCTCCGGGCGGCTGAGTGAAAATGTTGAGCCGAAAATGATGGGTATAATCAGCAAAAATGCAAAAAACCCGGTTATGAAATAAAATCTTTTCACTATTTCCCTCTGGTCAATATCTGTTCGAATCAGAAATGCCAGTCCGTATGCGGCAAGAACAGAACAGTTAAACATGACCAGGGTCAGGATCATCACCGGAGCCCGGAACTTGTCAAAATAAGGGATATAGTAGAAGAAGGATTTGTATAGCACCGGAAAATTTTTACCCAGGGACATAATTAATGCCAGAAGCGTGAGAAAGGTGAGGCTTTTTACCTCCCACTTTTCCCAGAAGAACACAATTCCGATAAGTGCCAGAAAAATGATCAGAATACCGATATATTCGTAAGACTGTGTAAAGGGCATGGATCCCCAGTAGGCCGGGAATTCCCGGTTTTTCAGCTGAGGGACGGAATCGCCCGTGTATACTTCATTGGAAGTGCCTCCATGGAACTTGGGAATAATCAGATTCCAGAATTCTGAGACCGAGTAGGACCAGGAAGTAGCATAATCGAAGCCGACTCCTTTACGTTCCTGCTGATTTTCTCCGGCTTCCTTCAGGGATATGGCATAACCTCCGCGGGTGGAGTAAGGAGTATATTCCCGGATAGATAAAAATATCTGGGCTGCAATAATAAAGGCAAATAGCAAAGCCAGGACCGAGAGTCCTGTAAGGCGAAATACAGCCGTCCAGTTTTTTTCTCGAATAAACCGGAAAAGGGGCGGAGTACCAAAAAACAGCAGCAGTAACAGGGTGTAGAATATTATCTGATAGTGCTGAGTGCGAAATTGAATGGCAAAAGCGAGAGAAAAGAGCACACTCGATAAGATTGTCCTTTCCCGGACCAGGTAGAGGAAGGTGAGCAGAACAAAAGGTATCCACATCAGTGCGCGAAATTTGGCAAAATGTCCCACAATAATCAGTGCCTGGAAATGCGGCATCAGAACAAATGCCAGTCCGGCCATCATGGCTGCAACGGCCGGGAGCCCAAGCCAGATCACCAGCAGATAAATTCCGATAGCTCCGGTTAGAAAATACCACAGCCGCCAGTCTCCCAGAAAATCCAGTGAATTCAGCAGGTTATCGATTGACCAGGCTCTGGGAGCAAAGTGCTGATAAATGGGCATCCCCCCGAACATATAGGGATTCCAGAGAGGAAAGTGACCGGTTTTTTCTTCCCATTGGTTCAACTGGTTAGTCACTCCGATATTGGAAATGAAATCACTTCCGTTTGGCTCCATTCCTTTAAAAATCATTGGCTGATAAAGGAAGGAAATTATTATGATAAGCACCAGCAGGTATCCAAAGAAAAAGCGGGGTTTTTCCAGGCGATTTAGCAGATCCGGTCCGGTCTGTTCTGATTTTTTTATTTTCTTCTTTTTTTCTACCCTTTTTTTATGCTTTGTCATCACTTCCTCATTTTTGATTTATTTGCTAATCTATAATTTATGCAAGAGCCGAAAAGAAATCCTCTGAAAAGATCAGATAATCATTTTTACTGATTTATAAACACAGCAATATAAATAATACTCGAGGATTTTCTCGCATTGAGCATACTGACAATAGAAGAAATAGCGGCAACCACCCCTGCTTTTAATATCCCGGTGACCATGTGTCGCTTTCCTGCCTGTTGATATTCGAGTTGAGCGGAAAGGAGACAATTATACCATGCATCGAACATTAACCGATGAACAGATAAAATTTTTAAATTATACTGCTTCAGCAAATTTTCCATGTCGGATGGTGTGAAATGATACAGATGTCGCGGAGCATCATATGCTACCCAGTTTCTGCCATAGCTCCTGGCATCATAGCTCTCCCTATTTGGCAGGGCTAAGATCAAAAAACCATTTTGAGCCAGTTTGATAGTAATTTTTTCCAGCAAATCTTCTGTTGAGTGGATATGTTCCAGGACATGCCAGAGGGTAATAACATCCACTTTCTGGTCCAGATCAGCGAATTGTGTCAACAAGTTTAAATCGTATGACTTTGCTATTTCAGCTGCTTTTTCTGAAGGCTCGAATCCGTATGTTTCCCATTTCGAGTTTCTCATTTCCACCAGAAATTCGCCCGTTCCGCAACCGTAATCCAGAATCTTTCCGCGCGGCACTAATTTTTCAATCAGCCGCCGCTTGTATCTGTTATTGAATATTCTGATGAAGCGGTAAAGCCTTTCAGTAAGTGTTTTTGCCTGTTCCTGATGAGGCTGGTAATTTTCATCCTTATAATAAACCGCGATTTCATCTTCAGAGGGACGCGGAGAAAGATATACCAAGCCACAGTCGGCACACTTTACCACAGTAAACTGCTCTGATAGAGAAAACCGGTTGGGGACAGTTAAAAATGGTATCTTACTTTCTGATCCGCAGATAAGGCAGGCAGGCGTTTCAGAAGTTAAAGATGATTTTTTCTCCATGACTACCTTTTCATCTTTCGGGTTCAACTTCTGAGTTCCAGCCAATTAAAAAAAAGAAATTGACAAAATCAATGCGTTTAATTATTTTAATTTCAATCATATAGAATAAAAAGGAGGAATTATGGCACAATACATTCGCTCATCCTGGCAAAAAACCGATAAAAAGGTTCTGGATCCAAAACTTACCCAGCAGGTTTTCTCAACCGGCAATATTATGCTGGTTCGTTATGTGTACGAACCCGGGCTTAATTTCCCTGAACATTCTCATCCGCAGGAGCAGGTTACCATGGTAGAAGAAGGTTCTCTCGAATTCGATATTGATGGTGAAAAGGTCATCCTGACAGAGGGCGATATTTGTGCAATTCCAGCCAATATTCCTCATTCTACCAGTGTGGGAAATGAGAGAGCCGTTGCTATCAGTATTTTCACTCCGGTAAGAGAGGATATCATCATTGAGCCGGAAGAATAACTTCTTCCATACATTTTCAATTTATTTTTTCTGAAATTTCCCCGGCGATAGGTTTTAAAAAATTATTTCTGATTTCATCCGGCTGTTGCGGATAAGTTCCCAGCAGATACATCAGCTTAACAATTGCTGCAGTTGGTGTCATATCCGCCGCCGGGATACCGCCTGCATCGGATATCTTCCGACCACATTCATAAAGTTCCAGGTCGATATAACCATAAGCACTTTGAGAACAGATCACTACTATTTTTCCAGCCTTTGTCATTGATTCTATCCAGGGAATGATAGAATTTTCCAGAATGGCCAGGTTTCCCACTCCCAGTGCTTCCACCACCACGGCCTCCAGGGAAGAATGAATAATAAAATCCAGAAAATCCGGATTCAGTCCCGGAAAAAAGCGAAAGCTGAAAACGCTGTTTTTAAACCTGTCATGGAATATCAATTTATCACCACCGGAGAGAATATAATCCGAGAGTAGAATATCCAGACCCACCTCGGCAAGTTCCGGATAGTTGGGACTGGCAAATGCTTCATAACTGGTACTGGAAATTTTAACTGCCCGGTTTCCCCGGAACAGATAGGTACCGAAAAATATGGCTACTTCCGGAATATCATGAGTTGCCAGTTCAATGGAATTGATCAGGTTGCTTCTGGCGTCACTGCGTATAAGTGCCAGTGGACGTTGTGAGCCGGTGAGAATAACCGGCTTATTCAGTCCCTGCAGCATGAAGGATAACGCACAGGCCGTATACACCATGGCATCTGTTCCGTGAATAATAACAAATCCATCATAATTCGAATAATTTTTCTGAATGATATTACCCAACAGCTGCCAGTGATGCGGCTGGATATTGGCACTGTCCAGGTTAAATGCCACCTCAAAATCCACCTGTGCGATTTTTTCAATTTCGGGAAGATATCCGGTAATAAGGTTGCGTATATCAGCAGGAGCCAGAACGTGTGTTGGTTCAGCCGGCATCATGCCAAAGGTACCGCCGGTGTGGATAAGACAGATTTTTTTCATAAATTTACTCTATTCAAAAATTTATCGAACCTGACTTTATTCAACGTTCTCTATTTCCATTTCCAGTAACTGTTTCCGATGGATCTGGGCGTAAAGACCTTCTTGTTGAATGAGCTGTGAATGGTTCCCTTGCTGAGTAATTCGACCTTCCTGAAGAACCAGGATATGATCCGCATTCTGCAATGTACTGATCCGGTGGGAAATCAGAATGACTGTTTTATCGGGAAAAACCTGTTTGAGATTTTTAAGGATCCGCTCCTCTGTATAAGTATCAAGGGCAGAAAAGGCATCGTCAAGAATCAAAATTCTTGGATTGGAAAGGATAGCCCGTGCGATAGATATTCGTTGTTTTTGACCACCGGATATATTAATTCCCCTCTCTCCCAGAAAAGAATCATAACCCTCCGGAAATTCCTGAATTTCTTCATCGATAGCTGCAATTTTTGCCGCTTTGATGACTTCTTCCCTGGTGGCATCCGGCCGGGCAAAAGCAATGTTATTATGGATGGTATCCGAGAAAAGAAAGGTATCCTGAGTCACATAACCGATCTGGCTCCTCAGGGACGAGAGCTGATATTCATTTATATCGAGATCGTCAATAAACAGAACATCGTTATCCAGTGGATACAGATGGGAAATGAGGCGTACCAGAGTGGATTTACCGCTCCCGGTCTGCCCCAGCAGTCCAACGGTCAGTTTCGGCTCAATGATGAAATTAATGTCCTGCAGGACCGGACTTTCGTCATATGAAAAACTGAGATTTCGAAATTCAATTTTACCGCGGGATTTTTCGGGGAGCAGCAGGTAGGGGCCATCCCGGACATCGGACTCCGCATCCAGAATATAGCGGATTCGTTTCATGGAAGCGGTACCCTGCTGATAAAGACCGATTACCCAGCCCAGTGCAATGGATGGCCAGACCAGCATACCCAGATAAAGCATGAATGCCGTGAGTTCACCTATTGAGATAGACTGATCTATAACCAGTTTTCCCCCACCAAGTAATACCAGAAGGATTGCCAGACCGATGATGAAGCTCAGTGTGGGGTGAAAAGCCGCATACACCCGGGCGTAACTCAGGTTTTTATTGACATAATCTTCATTCAGAATCCGGAAACGCCCGATCTGGTTCTTTTCTCTCACAAATGCCTGGACAATGGAAATTCCGGAGAGATTTTCCTGCACAAAAGTGCTGATAATGCCCAATTGAGTTTGAATTTTTTCATACCGTTTGTTTATAGCTTTTCCAAAACGGTTCACCAGCAGGGCCATTATCGGAAAGGGAACCAGGGCAATGCCGGTAAGTGCCGGGCTGATGCTGATCATCATCGGTATCACAAAGAGAAAAGCAACGATAGTGTTTACCGAATAGGCAATACCAGGGCCCAAAACAGCACGAACGGCATTCATATCGTTTGTTGCCCGGCTCATAATATCGCCTGTAGACATCTGGTTGTAAAAACTGGCCGAAAGATTTTCCAGTTTCCAGAAGATATCATTCCGAAGATCGTTTTCAATTTCACGGGAAGCCACAATAATGGTGCGGCGCATCAGAAACATGAATAAACCCTGAACGAAGGATACTCCGATAATCATAAGCGCATAATTGCGAATCTGGGACATCTGGAAATTTTTTCCCACCAGGTCGATGGCACGCTGAACAATGCGCGGATTAATCACCCGGAAAATATTGGTGAGAATAACAAATATAATCCCGGTGATAAATTTCCAGCGGTAGCGGAGCAGATAGTCTTTCAGGTAAATCAGAATACGGATAATAACCTCCGGACTGAAATTAAATGTTAAATTTACAATAGAACAGCTAATAATAAAACAGAATTCAGGGAAAAGAATGTTGAAATTTTTTGGTACTTTTCTGCAGGTTTTGGGTTGAATGACAGGAAAAATCTTGCAAAATTTCAATAAGGTATCTATTTTGAAAGAAAAGGGCTGGTTCATGCGCGATCTCCAGAGTGAAGCAATCAGTATAATCATGGCCGGAATAGATGCGGTAAAGCCGGATGTGGTTATCCGGAAAAAACTCTCGGTGAGCAACAATATTCTCAGCATTGGATCCGAACATTTTGATCTCGAACAGTATCGTCGGATCTATGTTATCGGGGCCGGCAAGGCATCTGCCCTGATGGCTCGAGAAATAGAGAATATGCTGGCCGAGAAAATTTTTTACGGGGTAGTGAGTGTTAAATACGGACACAGTGTTCCCTGCCGCAAAATAAGGATTCTGGAAGCCGGGCATCCGGTATTGGATGAAAACGGCCTGTCGGCCACATCTCAAATTCTTCAGGTGGCTGAAGATGCCGGAGAAAAAGATCTGATTATCTGTCTCCTTTCCGGGGGGGGATCTGCCCTGCTTGAAAAGATACCACCCGGCATACCTCTTGAAGCAGTCCAGAAGATGTTCAAAATGCTTCTGGGCAGCGGGGCAAATATTGAGCAGATAAATACAGTCCGCAAACACCTCTCCCTGGTAAAAGGCGGACAGCTGGCACGTGCGGCATACCCGGCCGAGTGTGTCAGTCTGATCATTTCCGATGTGATCGGAGATCCTCTGGAATCGATTGCCTCTGGTCCAACCTCCCCGGATCCGGGCACTTTCCGGGATGCCTGGGAAGTTCTGGAAAGATTCGGAATTCATGATAATATTCCGGAAATATTGCGGCAGCATTTCAAGAGAGGTCTCGCCGGTGAAATTGCAGAAACACCCAAGCCCGGTGATTCTATTTTTCAGAAGGTTAAAAATATTATACTGGCCAATAATTTTGGGGCCCTGGAAGCAGCACGGCAGAAAGCCCGAGAACTGGATTATAATGTGCTGGTTTTATCATCCCGTATTCAGGGGGAAGCCCGGGAGGTGGGAAAAGTACTGGCCGGCCTTGCCCAGGAGTTACTGGACAGTAATATTCCGCTTGCCAGACCGGCGTGTATTCTGCTGGGAGGAGAGACAACCGTTACCCTGCGGGGGGAGGGCAAAGGCGGACGAAATCAGGAGCTTGCCCTGTCAGCTTTTATTTCTATGGCCGGGGTGAAGGAACCTTATCTGATTCTCAGCTGCGGAACCGATGGTACTGATGGACCGACAGATGCCGCCGGAGGGATGGCCTTTCCCCAATTGTGGGAAGAAACAAATTCCCGGAATCTGGAGCCGGTGAAATTTTTGCAGGAAAATAATGCCTATCCTTTTTTGGAAAAAACCGGAGGTCTTATAAAAACCGGTCCCACCGGCACTAACGTTATGGACATCATGGCCATACTTGTTCCGTAATGAAAAGACTGAGCGAACCTGCGGATTCAAGGTCTGATCTTTTTCGGCAGCCCCAATTGATTCAAGATATTTTATTATCGCAAAATACCGAGACATCTATTGATCGATCTCCGGATAGGTTCCGGGTATCATCATGGGCAGAGGTTCAGCCGGATGATCGGACACCATTTTCAGGTAACGATAGACAGAGGATGCCTCAACCGGAGATTCTGCCTGACGAACTATCCCTTCCAGATTGATCAATCCCTTGTTTTCCGGATATTGAATAATTTCTATTTCATCCCCCGGTTTCAGGCCGGCAGCCTTTTCTGCCTCTTCCAGGGCATCCAGCAGATTTCCGATATTATCAATCAGTCCATTCTGGCGGCCATCCAATCCTGAATAAAATCTCCCCTGTGCAATACTTTTCACCTTTTCGGGTGCCATATTCCGTCCTTCTGCCACGATGCCGATGAAATTTTCATAATATTCCAGGATTATTTCTTCGACTCTTTTCTGTTCCTGTTTGTCAAGATTGCGTGAAGGAAGACGAAGTCCGGCCATTCCGATTCCATAACCCAGATCGGCATGGGCGCCACGTTTCACGAAATCGGAAGTCATTCCCAGTTTATCGCTGAAACCTTTGTCGTATACCCAACCGCCGATTACTCCGATGGATCCGGTGATGGTATTAGGTGCCGCCAGTATGCGGCTGCCGTACACCGATATCCAGTAACCACCGGAACCTGCAACCTGTCCCTGAGTGACAATAACCGGCTTTTTCTTTCTGCATTCCCGAACAGCCTGAGCAACCACATCGCTGGCCATCCCGTCACCGCCGGGTGAGTCCACCCGGAAGACAACTGCTTTTACCTCATGGTCTTTCTCCAGTTTACGGAAGATTCTGTCCAGCCACCGGGCATGGATTCCTTCATCCATGGCGCACTCACCCAATGCATAAACCACAGCAATTTTCGGTTTGAAGCCCCATTTCTGAAAAGGAAGAGCATTTTTCAGAAGTTTTGGCGAAGAGATAGTACTCAGGTTCCTTCCAGAAAATTGTTCAATAATATTATCAGCATCAGTCCAGCGCCCCAGTGTGTCAATAAGTCCTTCTTTAATTGCTTGATTGGGTGTCAGGAAAACGACGGAATCGATGAGCCTGTCGAATTCATTCTCAGAAAATCCCCGGCTGCTGCAAAT
>JAFGSO010000085.1 GCA_016934605.1 Calditrichota bacterium
GGTACTGTCCGTCCCCGGCATGATATGTTTTACGGTATCCATCGCAGAATAAATATCCGGCGAAAAAATTCCCTTTCCATTAGAGTTGAAAGAAATTTCAAAATTTACTGGATCGGTACTTAGAATGGTGATTGTTCCGTCATAATGCAGGGTGTCATCCGGAGTAAAAAACACCTGAATTTCCTGCTGTGCTCCGGGATCCACAGAAAAAGATGATTCCGATACGGTGAACTGCGGTTTACTGGGAAATATATCCCGAACAAATAATGTATCAGGGCCAAGATTGGATAAGGTAAATGGTGCCCCCGCTGTGAAATTAAGAAATGTGGCAGGAAAACTGATTATATTATCGGAAATGGCGATTTTCGCGCCTTCTCTGATGGTGACCGGGACAACCTGCTGCCACATAAATCCGGACGGAATGCCGGCACTGTCGGCTTCCAGCTGCAGATCAAGCATGCAATTATGAAGATGTGGAGTGGTTTCGCTTATTTCAATCAAAAAACTTCCGCATACCAGTGTATCGGTTGTATCCACATCAGTGATTGCAGATATGCCGCCGTTCATGATAGTCAGAAGAGAGTCGCTGCAAGAGAGAATGGCAGTTATATTACTGGCAGCCTCCACTCCCAGATTGGTCAATACCAGTTTCAGTTCAATTGTCTCACCGGATTCAGGAATACCGTTATCATTGGTGGTGCTGTCCTGCGTGACGGTATTCAGACAGTACAGATAGGGTCCGGTGGCCGCAACTATGGGTACTTCCTGTGAATACCGATAATAGTTTTGTTTGGTAACCGTTACCTTCATGGTATTTCCGGGCATTTGCGGAGGGATGGTAATCGATACCGGAGTACCTGTTCCCGGTGCCACGCCGATAATTTCACCATTCACTGTCAGAGCTACTAGGGCATCTTCATCCGCAGTAACAATGAAAGAGGTCTGGCCACCGTAGAGAACCATGGTATGAGACACAGTTAGATTTTGCGGCATTTCGGAATAAACCGTTGTGAAGGCATCTCCGTGGTGATGGAAAAGATAATAGGTAACTTCCTTACTGCCCGGATTATATGGCCAGCTGGATTGCTGCAGGAAATACTTGCCTGCCACATTCCCGAATGCCGGAAGAATACCCCGGGACATTGGAGTTGTGCCATACGCCGGCATGAATTCCGGCCACATGTTATCGTACAGGCCCCAGACGTAGGTATCATTGACAAACGAATAGGACGATTCGGTTGCCGCTATAATTCCCAGCGCTCTTTTCGGATAGCGGTGGAAGGCTTCGGCAAAACATTCGCCGGCAGCATCAAACTGTCCGGTGAGGCAATTTATGGAGAATACAAAAGTCAGGTCGTTATTATTGAGGCCGCTGAGTGAACTGATTCGGTAATACGGCTCTCCCCATCCGGATACGGCACCATGATCCCGGTGCTGGACCATAAAAGCTCCGGTATTGATATCATTATTCAGCCGCGAGGCATTTCCGCCCCAATCCGTCAGATGATTGGGGGTAGCAGGTATATAACCCAGTCCATTTGGCCCGAAATAATCCACCACGATACCGGTATTGGAATTAGAGGACCAGCTTCCGGTGGGTGTTCCGCTGTAAATGGCATTTTCGCGAACAGGCTGTTTTCCGAGAACATATTCCCAAAATCCGTTTATGGATTCTGAACAGATCTGAAACCAGCGCTCCGTCTGCCAGCCCATCGCCGTTACCGGATGATTATAATAATCCGGATTGGTCGGAGGCTGGGTTTCATAGTCAATAAACTTTCTGACCATGATTTCCAATTGCTGGGCATTCTGGGCAGTCATTCTGGCCACCACGATATCTGCCATGTGATTTCCATTTACATCAGCATAAATATGATCGGAAATACAATATGAATCATATATTGGAGATACAATTCCGTTGCCGGTGGCAGAGCCGGTTCCGTAATCTGCCATGAAAAGTATGGCAGACGGTGGAATATTCCAGTTGGTATATGCATTATTGATATAGGATTCGATCAGTGAAGTGTTATTGCCGCCGACTTCAGTCAAAGTTACAATACCGGTACGAATACCCTGCATGGTACGAAATACTCTGATGGAATCTGCCCAGCGGTTGTAATCCGGATTGTCCGGTATGATAATAAGATACTCAAAATCCTGGGTCATTAGCTCTGAAGTAATGCGGTATTCGACGGGTTGAAGTGATTCCTGGTTTAAAACGATATCCCGCAACAGCGGATCCCACCAGCGGCTTCTCAGGCGATCCTCACCGAAATGATTGTTCCCTCCAGAAAAATTCACGCGAACCTGCAAATCCCGGTAAATCAGAAGTTCCCGGCTCACCGGATTATATTGGAAAGGAGTGATTCCCAGAAGAACGACATCCACTCCCCGTATTTGGGTAATATCCGATAATTTTACGGGGTTTTGAGGATAAAATGCGTCATTCGAATAGATTTGAGAATTATACTCATATTCCAGCGGACCATCTTCTGTTTCAAGAGGGAGGCGCGGAGCCGGAGCCAGGTTAATATTGGTCAGACGCTCACTCCGGTAGGATATCAGTTCAAAAGAGACTTCTGCTCCCTGCGGAACAGCCAGATAGCGGCCGGTTCCGGGCAGATCGGGTGCTCCGGCGTCGTTAGGCAGAAATATTCCCGGAATATGTAAAGTCTGTAAGTTCTCTCCGTTAATCATCTGGTTTTCCAGATAAATATGTGAAAGAGAAAATATAACTTCCACTCCCTGAAGTTTCTGGCTTTCCAGATTAAATCCAGTCGCTCCCCAACTGTCATTGTAAGTAATAACCTCGGCCTGAAGACCGCTAAAAAGGAATAAAAATACAATTGTCACAAGCTTTTTCATGCATCCTCCGGTTGCTGCTTTCCTTGTTCTTTTAATATTGAATTATCACTTGAAGAAATTAAATTATGATTCCCGGGATGATGTGATAAAGACCTTGATATCTAAAAATTTGTTTATGATAGAATAAAGGGATGAAAATAGCAACAGAAAAAAAATTTGGGTTGCGGTTCAATATATTAAAACCTCAAACAATAGAGAAAAATATATGATCACAATTTTTGGTTTTTGATAAGTTCCCA
>JAFGSO010000086.1 GCA_016934605.1 Calditrichota bacterium
GAAGAGGGAGCGGGAAATCAAGTCCCAAAAAAGTCGAAGGTACATTGAGAATTTAATTTTTATTACATGAATTAGCCGGAGGTCGTCGCACACTAATTTTAGTGTGGGAAGTCTGATCTGTCTAAATCAGATCGGCCGGGTGTATTGCCGGACAGGTCGGGCTCGATTAAAAAAGGGGGAAGATACTAAGACTTCCCCTTTTTCATTTTGGGTTATTTTTGATTGAAAGACTTAAGAATTATCGGAATTTGCTGTTGTTAAGTCACTTCACTTTATGAAAGCATTTGGAAATCAAATTATTCATCTCAGATATTTTCAGAAATTAAAAAAACATCACAGCGGCCAGTTTTGTAGAATCCGTTCTGTCTCTTCCGAATGTGACGTTTCATCTCTTACCATATCTTCCAGCTGAACAACCAGTCCCTTATCCCCATACTCCTCGGCTTCCTTAGCACGCTGTGTGTAATCTTTTCTGGCTCTCTGTTCCGCAGACAGAACAGCTTCCAGCATCTCTTTATTTGATCCGGCAGCAGGTACGTCCCGGGGGACGGTAGTGGGTTCACCACCCAGAGCTACTATTTTATTGGCCAGATATTGTGCATGCAGCTGCTCATCGGCAATCTCATTCAGAAAGAATGCAGAGAGCTGTGGCCGGTAAGGACCGTTTACTTTGGCTGCATAGGTGGTATATTGAATGATGGCGCCAAGTTCTCCGGCCAGATCTGAATTCAAATGTTTAATTAAAGTTTGCTTATCCATTTTTTATCCTTTTTTTATTTAAGAGGGAGCCGGTATGCACCGACTCCCTCTACCCTCAACCCTCTTATCAATTATTTCTTTTATAAATCAAAAACCATCATTCCGGCAGTATGACGGAATCAATCACATGGATCACGCCATTGCTGGCCTCTATATCGGTTTTGACAACCCTGGCATCATCCACCATGACGCTGTCCTCATCCACAGTGATTGTGACTTTCTGTCCCTGCACGGTCTCAGCTGAGCTCAGTTTAACGACATCGGAGGACATCACCTTGCCGGGAACGACGTGATACGTTAATATCGATATTAACTTTTCTTTATTTTCAGGCTTCAACAGATCCTTTACGGTACCTTCGGGCAATTTGGCAAAGGCTTCATCGGTTGGCGCAAAGACTGTGAACGGTCCCTCGCCCATCAGCGTTTCCGTTAAACCTGCGGCCTTAATGGCGGTAATCAGTGTACCGAAAGAGCCGGCACTGGAAGCGGTATGAATGATATCCATTTTTCCTTTATGATATTCATCCATACTCTTTTTACTATATTTATCTCCGGCAAACAATCCGGACATAAATGCTACGGATAACAAAATAACTACAGAACGACTCATCATGATAAATCTCCTTTATATTAACTATTCAACTTACTATGAATTAATTATGCTCCATCCTGAATAAGCGTTTTGAACGTTTATAATATAGTGAATAAGTTTGGCTTTGTCAAGATAAAAATGATATAATTTTTTAATCTTGCTGCGGGTATCTAATATTTGATGTAATTATTATTTTAATGCGAAAATCTCAATCCATCGTTTCATCCACCTAAAATATAAATACCGGGTCAGGCTAAAATAAACTATCTGTTCTAAGTTTTATATCGCTCATATAGCTTATATTGTATTGATTTTATCGGTCAGAAATGCAGGGGAGAATGAATCAGGATGAAAACATCCCTGGTCAGGTTATGATTGAATGAGATAATGTTGATTTCAAATGTTTTTGCTGGCTGTTGTATTTTATTTTCTGGATTTTAAGGTGGATGTAAACGAACTATCAGACTGGAATATGCTTTAGCGGAATGAGAAAACCGGAAATGCAGTCTCAGCCAACTCTGCTTATCTTATTGCATATCAGTATTTTTGTATCATAAGCAGTCTTATCAATCCCGGTTACCCGGAACAATATCTCAAAATAGTCGGGTATACTTCCATACTTATTCATAAAAAGATTTTCCAGCTCAGTTCTTTTCGACACCGACGTCAGATAATCCGCAATTTCCGGTGCGCCCAGGGAATGATAGGAGGCGATAATAAAAATAAAATTTGCGGCAGGTCCGGGAAGTTTGAGAACCAGGACCAGATCGTCATTCAGCCCCTGAGAATGAGAGGAGGTGGAAAAACTGACAGTTTTATCACTATCGGGATAGGCATAGGTTACTATATGGGGTGCAATGCCGAAACTGAAATGTGATGTAGCCAATGTATGTCTGAAAGTATAAAGAGTTTTGATACTTCCAATGAAAATAAAATTGTATTCATCCAAAATCTGGGGACTGATTTCCAGTGATTTCCTGAAAATAGGTTTCTGGTTACCTGAATATAGTACACTCAAAACAGGAGGTATGCCCCAGATACTATGATAGGGGAAATACGGTTCGTTGCTTATTCTAATATCATATTGCGGATAAACAGATTTCAGACTGTCCAGTTGTTCCAGAGAGTTGATGGTATAATCCCGGACAGTCAGTTCCTTTCCGTATTTGTCAAAATAGTCGGTATAAAAAATATGTTCGCCGGGAACCACCATAACGGGTAACTCAGATTGAATAAATTCTTTCCAGATGGGATCCTGCGGATCCAGTGTTCGATAATTCTGCAGCTGATCTTGCAGGTTGCGATTGACTATCCATAAAAAGATGATTGCCAGAATACAAATGAATGCCGCGATCCAGGGATAATAATTTTTCACATTTTCAAGCGACATCTTTTTTTCTGACTTCGGAAGAAATTTTACTTCGTAATGCCCTTTGGGAATTTCCAGGCGATAAGAATCGTCTTTCCCTTCATTAAAATAATAAGTCTCGAGTTTTTTTCTCAGTGTATAAGTATGTGAACGAACAATGGTATCCTCTGCCGGATTGAAATCGGCGTCTTTCCCGAAGACCTCAATGGCTATAGTGGTTTCTTTAACTGTGCGTCCCTGCTCTGCGGCATTTACCAGGTAGGTTAGATAATTTTGATAAATTTTTGAACCGGAAAATTCCTGACTGGCCAGGATTTTTTCAAGTAACGCAAATTTTTTAGCCTTCTTTAACATAAAGGTCCGGAATCAACAGGTTAAAAATAGGTTTTTCACAGTTTTTCACAGTTTTTCACTTACTATTTTGAAAAAAAATAATAAATTAATAATTGAAAACAAATGAAAATCGTAGTTTGGATTTCTTTTTCCATCACGATACGATAATCATGACATGAAAAATCTTTTCAAAACATCCCTTCCGCTTCTATTTTTATTTTTCTCAACAGGTTGTGAACAAAGAGACAGCAGTTTTGCAGAAGATCTCGCTGAGTATCAATCCGGACAGTATACCAAATGGTCCATTAAAATGGCCGATTCAGAGATGGAACGACGCGGAACTTCTCTAATGTACGGTGGCTCAGATCCGAAAGCCAAGTGGCGATACACCACCGGACTTTTTCTGAAATCCTTACTCGACCTGGGGCACGTCACGGGTGACAGCAAATATTTTGAATATACCAAAAAGGTAATCGATTCATTTGTTGAAGATAATGGCAGCATCCGAACTTACGATATGACGGATTACAATCTGGATAAGATCAACAGCGGAAAAGTCCTGCTTCATTTATATCGGCAAACCGGTGACAGGAAGTATAAACGGGCTGCCGGGATTCTGTATGAACAGCTGCAGAATCAACCGCGAACTTCCGAAGGTGGGTTCTGGCATAAAGAGCGCTATCCCTGGCAGATGTGGCTGGATGGCATTTATATGAGTGCTCCATTTTATGCCGAATTCGGTGCAAAGTTTGGTCATGAGGAAGCATTTGAAGATGTGGTAAAGCAGATCAGACTGATTGATATGCATACCCGGGATGCGCAAACGGGTCTGCGCTATCATGGATGGGATGAGAGCAATGAACAGGCCTGGGCCGATCCGGTTACCGGATGTTCTCCTCATTTCTGGGGCAGAGCCATTGGCTGGTACAGCATGGCCCTGGTGGATGTGCTGGATTATTTACCCTCCGATTACCAGAATCGAAGTCAGATAGTATATATTCTGAATGATCTTCTGAAGGCGGTTAAAATATATCAGGATGAAAGCGGATTGTGGTATCAGATTGTGGATCTGGGCGAGCGATCCGGTAATTATCTGGAAACCTCTGCTTCCGCCATGTTTGTTTACAGTATAGCCAAAGCAGTTAAAAACGGGTATATCGATCAATCCTATCGGGAAGTTGCCGTGAAGGGGTATAAAGGATTGATACGGAATAAGATCGTAATCCACGAGGACAGTACAATCAGTTTAACCGGGATATGCAGTGTGGCCGGTCTGGGAGGAGATCCCTACCGGGACGGGTCGTTTGAATATTATATCAGTGAGCCGGTGGTTGCCAATGATCTGAAAGGTGTCGGGCCATTTATTATGGCCGGAATTCAGATGGACAAATTGAGTTCTGCGGCATCTGATTGAGCACTGATATCAAAAGTATAAGGAATATTGAAAAAGTTGTTTGCATAAAATAAGCGGATCGGGGTTGTAATTGAATTCAAACAGAGATGAAATATCATATTTCGTTAATTTCTCTGTGACTGTATGATATTCATGAAGTGCGGAATTGTGGTTAAATGCGGCAATGAAGCACAATGCTTATAAATAAAATTCGAAAAACATAACCTTAAATTATAAGTGAATATTCATATGAACTTCCGATCGATTCCAGCAAATTTTCCCGGGAAAGCACACAAGGACAAAAAAGTTACCGGATTGACAATCGACCCTTCTTGTAGCGGTGATGACCTTTCGCATAAAACCTCCGGAGATGGACCGGCAGGATATCGCTATTCCTTTCAGAGCCTTTTCCGGATATTGATTACA
>JAFGSO010000087.1 GCA_016934605.1 Calditrichota bacterium
CACATGAAATAGCCACAGTGGGCTCAGGGCACAGAGATAGAGACCATTGTATTGTCTAATGATGTTAAAGTTTGTGAATTAACCAGGCTATAAGACTTTTTTCTTTTTTCTTTTTTCTTTTTTCTTATTACCCCCTAAGGTTATTCATAAACCGAGGTAAAAATCTGATAATAATTGATAATATCATCGACATAATTAATGGTCTCTTCATAGCCATAAAAATAACCGTATTTGGGTACCCCCAATTCCCAGATATCAAGATGAAGGCGCCAGTCTCTGGCGGTCAGTCTGGGTAAAGCGGCTTTAACTCCTTCCCAGGTTTGCGGATTCAGATTCAGATATCGGGAAATTTTCTGGGCATCCAGAACACGTCCGACACCTCCGTTATAGGCTGCCAGAGCCAGTTTAACCCGATCATCACGGTCTGCATCCGGAAAATACTTCAGCTGTTTAAAAAGATGATATATTCCGGCCGCAATATTTTCTCGCGGATTAATGGTGATATACTCAATATCCATTTCGCGTCTGATTTCCAGGGCGGTGGAAGGCATGATCTGCATAAGTCCGATTGCGCCGACATGGCTGCGGGCATCCTCACGAAAGCGGGATTCTTTCAAAATCTGCATCACAATGAGGCGCCAGTCAAATCCGTACCTCTTGGAATATTTTCGGATGACCGGATAGTAATCCTCTATTTTGCTCTCAAAATCCCGCGGTAGTATTTTTCTGCGAAAGTTTTCAAACTTTTTCTTTGCTTCTATCTGCCTTTCTACCCAGACGGTAAGTGAATCCTGGTCGGTTTTGGGCAATTCTGAACTGAAATAAGAGCGGCACCCTGTGAGTACCACCATAGCAATCAGCAGAAAAAATATTTTGATAATAATACGTTTCATGACATAAAATTTGATTTTACCTG
Organism: Calditrichota bacterium; assembly: GCA_016934605.1. Classification (GTDB taxonomy): domain Bacteria; phylum Calditrichota; class Calditrichia; order RBG-13-44-9; family RBG-13-44-9; genus RQOF01. The sequence continues at coordinate 917 of JAFGSO010000087.1, forward strand.
CCTTTTTGGGAAATCGAAATCCACCTGAGAAATCGATCCCTTCCCTGCACTAAATAAAACCAAAATTGCCTTTTTCAGATGATCCAGATCATAAAAGAGAAGTTAAATAATCTATAACCTTTGTTCTTCAACCCTTATGTTCTGAATCAGTTAAGACTCATGCCGATGATCAGTCCCACAATGAGCCCTATCATTATGAAAATACCACATACGACCACACCTACCGCCAGGTTCCCTTTTTCCAGCTCATTGGGAATATCAAAATGAGTGAAATGATTGATCAGACGATAAGTGATAATGGCCGATGCGATTCCCAGTATTACACCGACAACCGCATAAATCCCATTCAGAAAGAGCGGGGTTTCATACCACATGGATAACTCCTGCATATTTTATGAATATTGGAAAAATGATCACTCAACCAGATGTTTTGTCCACCACTCCAGAAAAAAATGAAATACGATGACGATCAGAATTCCCTCCAGAAACAGACCAACACCGATCGCCAGTCCCACTGCTCCCATAATCCAGATTGACGCGACAGTTGTCAGAACATGAAGTTCGGCTTTATTTTTAAGGACAATCACCAGACACAGGACGGTAATACCCAGCATGACATTGACCGCAATCTGATCCGGCTTTGAAATCAACAGAGGTGATAATGTTAAAGCTGCCACCATAAAAAGACAGGCTCCCACACCAATCAGAATCAGACTGGTAACAGAAGCTGGTTTGTAGGAATCGGACCGCGGAATGGCCAGAAGAATGGCACACAGTGTGACTACAACAACCTTCACTATATTCAATAAAAATGCATCGATAGAAAATATCATCCGCTGGCCTGTGTTTCTGAAAATTTACTTCATGATCCAAGAACTTGTCAATCCATTTTTGGATTAACCAACTCCTCCCGGATATGGTCTCCGGTTCGGTATTCCATAAAAGCCTGTTGCTGATATGCCAGAAGTGAACGGGAGTTCCGCTGCTGTTTCAAAGCATTGTTTGTATCCACTGGAGGAAAATGATAATAAATATCTTCTATGTACCACTGAAAACCGGGCTGTTCATTCAGGCCTCCCCATACATAAAAAAGCGGTAAAAGAATGTTTAGAATGAAAATACGGCATCTCTCGCTTCCCATGGTTCTCCGGGGTGAAGCTGCAAACCCCAGCAGATGGGAAAAAAGTGGTTGAAATTCGGTACTCAGCGGAAGACAGAGTGCTGATTCAATCTCGGAACATAAACGGCCCAGTTCATACCGTTCGCTAAAAAGATTCATCAGATGTTGAAAAAGAGATCGCTCCTGATAATGAAACAGAACCTGAGCAAGCCCTGCCATCCGAAAATAGGGATTATTCAGGGGACGGAGCCGGGAAAAATTCCATTGCAGAAGTGACTGCTTCTTTACCGGAAGTGTATGCTGCAACTGTTTTCGAACCTGGTAAAGAAACCGATACCAGAATTCTTCTCCGGATTGACTCCTGTTGCGGAAAGGCCGCTCCAGCAGACCGGATTGCCAGGCAAGAACTGCCCAGAAAATCAGAGGAGAACGCTGCAGCGGATGCACCGATTTTAATATTTCCGACGATGGAAATTTCTTCAGTAATTCGACGAAAGGACCACTATTCTTGCTGTAACCAAGCGCCCGACCAAGACCCAGGTAAACGGTGTTTTCCCAGCCATAAACCTCAGACCACCCGCGTATTTCCAGGGCCTTCCGCCTGAACCGCCTGGAAGCATAACTGAGCAGCTCAGAGTCGGAAAGTGAACAGTCTTGTTCCGTATTGGATTGAAGCAAATCGCTGTTGAATTCCTCCATGATTTTCAACCAGCTGTTAAAATCCAGCGAAAGAAACCGGGACAATACCAGGTGAGGGAATTTCTCTGACAGTTTTTCGGGAATTTTTCCCGGCTCCTCCCACAAAACATGAAGAATAACCTGCTTATATCTCCTGTCTTCATCATGACCGTGATTGTACCAGTCCTGACATCGGATATGACATTCAATGTCTCCTTTCATGAGAATTCCGTTTACACGGATAGTGGAATTGATGAAATCCGGACCGTTATCGGGATTTATTTTCCCCAGACACTCGATGAGGAGACTTTTCCCGCGTAATGTCGTGAATGGTTTCTTCAGGAGATAGCTGTTCTGCAATGTCCAGAACATGTAATGCTCGGGAATTTGCTGTATGACGGAATGTTTATTTTGGGGTTGCATAAAACCTCCCTTTAAATTATATTACAATTGTAATATAATAAATGTAAATTCAAATTCAAAGAGAAAAATTTTATGGGTAAAAATTTTTCAAGCCGACTCAGAAATTTGATGGAAAATCTGGGATTCACTCAGAAAGAGCTGGCCGATGCCATCGGGACCAGTCAACCGGCTGTCTCCCTCTATTTGAAAGGCCGTATACCGCCGGCAGATATTTTATACCGGATTGCTCGGCTGGACAACACCACGGTTGAATGGCTGCTTAGCGGTAAAGAAGACTATCCGCAAATGACTGTCGGGGAAAAAAAGCCGCACTACGGACGAGAAGCAGTTTTGCTGGAGCGATGGTCAAGACTGAATCCGAAACTTCAGAAGGTCATTCTGAACCTGATGAAAGATCTGGTGGATGCGGTTCCCGAAGGTTAAAAATTCATCTTCATATCCAGTGAAAAATTATCAAACTCTGGATATTGCTGGATATTTGCCGGAAATTACACGGAGGACAATTGAGAATACTGAAAAACACATTATGGATTAATTCATAAAACAAAAATCAATAATTTCTCAGTTATATTCTGTGATTTTCCATCGCTCTCTATGCCTGGCAGATTTTAGCCACAGAGCTGAAGATATTCTTGTTTAAGTTTGAGGATTTCGTTTTCCCGGGGGTGGTTGCAAGGAGTCCTGTTAGAACTGATTTAAAACAATTACACCCAAGTAATTCAGAAATCCCATTCATAACACGCAAGAATTTTTATGCCCGCCTCATTTTTTTCTTTTTTCTTTTTTCTTTTTTCTTTATATCAGGTCTTTCTCCGTGAGCTCTGTGGCTCATAAATAGCCACAGAGGGCTCAGGGCACAGAGATAAAGATATTCGTGTTTAAGTTTGAGGATTTCGTTTTCCCGGGGGTGTGTTATATTTTTTTGACAGTATAGAGAATAAAAACAAATGCTTCAGGACTGCCGCTGCCGGAGAAATTGTACCAGTCTGTACAAGCGGTTGGATTCCTCCAGCGGTTTAATATGGCTGAGTGTCTGCAAGGCATCAGAGATATATTTCTCTATTACCGACTCTGTCGCCGCTGCAATACCTATTTCAAATAGCGCCTCTTTCAAACGGGGAATTGAATCAAACGATGAGATACGCGCAGGATATTTCTTGGCAAGTTCGGGTGTCTGGCCGATCAGCTCAGCATAGGATAGTGCCACGTATGTCTTCTTATCCATCTTTAAATCACTGCCAACCTTCTTTCCCAGAGCGGTCTCCTCCCCGGCATAGTCCAGCCAGTCATCCTGAATCTGGAAACCAATTCCCAGTGAATAACCAAAATAAGCCATTTCCCGAACCTGCTCTTCCGACGCACCACCCAGAAGTGCGCCCAGCTGTGCGGATAACTGGAACAGCCAGGCAGTTTTTTTGGAAATCATATCGATATAGGCATCCAGAGAAACATGCTCAACCTTTTCAAATTCCTTGTCAAGCGCCTGACCTTCACAAACCTTTATCAGAGTTTCATTGAAAAGATTCAGAACCTTTTCCAGATATTCCGGCTGACATTCCAGCATCTTTTTATAGGCCAGTCCCACCAGCAGATCACCAACCAGAATGGCCGCATCATCCCCCCATTTCCGGTGAACAGTGAAACGGCCTCTTCGCATATCATCTTTGTCCATAATATCATCATGGATCAGGGTAAAGTCATGGAACAGTTCAATACCAACGGCGGCAGGCATGACCTCCCTGACCTCTCCGTCAACCGCCTCACATGCCAGAAGTGTGAGCAAAGGACGGATTTTTTTGCCGGGAGATTCCAGAAAATAAAGGATGGGATCGCGGAGTGAAAGCGGAAGATCATCCGTTACACTCTGGTGGAGTTCAGTTTGAATGTTTTGAATCAGAGGAGCCAGTTCCTGGAGGATCGTCACGTTTTAACCATCACTTAAAATTGTGCAGAATTGAAACTATTTCTTTTTTTTCTTTTGCTTCCAGCAGTTTCTTGCCGGTATCGCCTTCCCGAAAATTACGGGTGATCTGAGCAAGTATCTTGATGTGCGGGCCGGAGGTGTCCCGGGGAGACAGCACCAGAAATATGAAATGAGCCGGTTTGCCATCGAGCGAATCAAAATCGATTCCTTCATGGCTCAAGCCAAAACTGACCACCAGGCCGCTGACCGCAGCGCTTTTGGCATGAGGAACGGCGAGACCATTCTCCAGCCCGGTACTCAGATATTGCTCCCGTTCAATCAGGTCCTGCAGACAGGTTTCCCGGTCCTTTATCTTTCCCGCATCTACCAGTAAATCGAGCAGCTCTTCAATAGCCCGATACTTGTTTTTACCCTGGATATCTTCACTGATCAAATCTTCAGTCAATAACTCTGCGATGCTCATCCATCCTCCGGATTGGTAAAAAATCTAATATAACCGCTTTATGATTCCAAGTGTAATTTCAAGCGTACCTCTTTATCTTCAGGGCTACAAAAAAGATTATCTGTTCAGTAATACATCACCGTAGTACCTCAAATGAAATTGTTCCGGAATATTCCATAATGCCCATCCGGACTGACTACAGATACGATTCCAGGGTGTCATTTTCAAAAAGTCTGGAAATCTGCTCTTCTGCATCCACGATTTTCATCCGGTGGAAATAGCATCCCTTCTTTGTACAACCCTCAATAATACCACCCTTGGGCAGATAGAGAATAAACATGGGAGATGAGCAGAGCTTACAGGTTTCTTCCGGAGATTTCAGACTCACCCGGCATTCCGGACAGAAAAAATCGACCAGATCCCCCTCTTTCAGATCAAGACCCTCTTCAATGTGATCGAAACTCCCGTATATCGGATCGAGATAGATGATACCATCCTGCTCCTTGTGCCTGGCCCTCAATTTAATGGCAGGATATCCATGAATCTTGCGAGCGGGATCACATAATTGATGACCTTTGGGACAAAATACGTGCTCCACATGAATTTTTTTGGAGGGAACCTCGACCTCGATCTCCAGTTTTTCTTTTTTTGACATGACGACTATATCCCCCTTTTTCATACTTGATCAATATCAATGAACTAAAACATACAAATTCAGGTCTTCATTCAGCTGCCGTTTTTAATGTATATCCGTGAACTTTTAACCTGTATCATTCATAACAACGAACCACTAAGGCACCAAAACCACAAAATACGCACTATTTATGAATTATAAAACTTATAACTCAGATATGAATATCATTCTTTTTATCAATTCTAATCCCTGTACTCTTATTCTTTCGGTGCCTTGGTGATTTAGTGGTACCGGTCTGCCGGGATGAATTAAAAAAATTAAATTAACGGCAAATTAATCTGATTTTTTCATCAAACCCTTATTTCACCAGAACCATCTTTCGCATGGTTGAAAAATCTCCGGAGCTAAACCGGTAGAAATAAATACCGGATGGCAGCTTTCTGCCGTTAAAGGCAATTTCATGAGGTCCGGCAGTCTTATAGCCAGTGTACTGATAAACTTCCTGGCCAATTATATTAAAGATCCTGAAATCGACCTCACCTGCTTTCTTCAGTTCAAAAGGAATCTTTGTCACCGGATTGAAGGGATTGGGATAATTCTGCCCCAGCCGATATGTATATGCCACCGGTTTTTTATCTCCGATTCCGGTCACCACAAAATCGCCATAGGAGCGCGGCTGAATCTGATATGCTTCAAAATAAGGTGGAGAAGTATCGTACTGATTTCCGATCCCCACCACGGTCAGCGGCCAGGAAGGTTCGGGATTGCCGCCTATATAAGTGCTGTCCTGGATACGTAAAATCAGAGTTCCGGAACCATCCGTGATATTGATATTAGCGCTCTGGGGAGTGGATGGCCAGGGATCTCCACCGCTTCCCGGAGTGACATTGTCGATGCTGATCAGTCGACCTTCAAACTCCTCGCCCATGTCTTCGATATTGACATCGATGGGAGCCGGAAGGGGATTTCCCCTGCTCAGAATGACCGCCTCAAAATCGACAATCTCAACCTTTCCATTGTAAGCGTCAATCACACCGATCACTTCCAGGCTATCTCCCTCCAGGTACCGGGTGGAATCCGGATGGTAATTGAATGAGAACACGTTTATTCCGCCGGTATTATCCTGCATGTAGAAATCGTACCGGTCGGTGGCAAATACACCGCTGGATACCGTGGCGATTCCCCGGATTCTGGCCAGATGATTCATGTGCAGCGGAAGACCATCCGCATCCAATTGGGTATGAAAGATACCCATATCAGCTGTACCGATAACAACCTTGTTTGCACCACCTCTGGTGTTCTGTGAATTTCCCCATGCTTCGACCCAGTATATCAGACTTGTTCCATTACTAAGCTGTGGTAAAGTTACGCTATAAGTGCTTCCTGTCGTGAGGGACATTTCAGCAGAATCCCTCAGGTTGATATTAAAATCGGTATAATAATAAAGGTAAACAGAATCGATACTACCACTGCTGACAGATACATCGCAGGTTATATTTATAGGACTACCAGCTTGAAATGGCTCTTGCAAAACATTGCTGATGACAGGTGCATTTACCGATGGACCGAGAATTTCTACATCATCAACATAAATGGTACCTAAACCCGGGAAAGGAGCAACATCGTATAGTCTCATTTCGAAGTCCAAACTGATGGCGTCTGCAGGAGATGTCGTTTCATAAGTATAAAGCTGCCAGTTTGGATCATCAGTTGTGTATACATTGCCTGGATCAAGTGTCACTGAGCCCCCACCTGCTATATTCCAATATCCCCATATTCTAAAACGAGAAGCTGGATCATTATCAAATACCCATATATTAAACGTATATTGAGTATTTCCTGTAATATTGGAGATAGTTTGTCCAATTTTCTGAGTAGTTGTAGATGTAAATTCAACTTTTGCAGAATAGATTCCAGAATGTACAGTAGTTGTTTCCTGAATCATAGAAATATCAGTTGATTTTAATTCCCAGCTTTCCGGCAGATTGCCGGTCCAGTTCTCGAATCCGCCATTGTTTACTACATTCACTTGGGAGAATACACCAGAAGATATTAGAATTAAAGAAATAGTTAGAAATAATGATTTTTTCATTAAAACCTCCAGAAACTTATGCTAAAATTTTTGACACTTTATTGACTTATTCCAATTATTTCATGAATCATAATGAAAATGGTTATACTTATCTAATACAAAAACTTATGACATCATAACATTTTGAAATTTATTAAAATTTGAAAAAAATAATCCTACTATTTTAATATTCCTTATATATTTTTTTATCTGTAAATATTGAATTTCTAATATTATTTTTATCAAATATCTTACCCTGCCAGGTATCCCTTTCCTCCAGCTCTTTTTCCAGCCGCCGCTGGATGGCATCGGCCCGGAGACCGCCCCATTGTGGGGCAATCAGCATGCCGGGTTGCGTTTCTCCTGATAACCTCTGCACCTTAATCCGCGGATTCAACCGTTCCAGAAATTCAACCACCAGATCCATGTATTCGGGAAAGGTAAAGAGGGGGAACGGTTGCTCCTGATATTTTTTTGCCAGTACCGTTTTCTTGACGATGTGAAGATGATGAATTTTCAGCGAATCTATGGGATAGCTGGAAAGAATTCTGGTTGTATTGAGCATATCCTCTCTGGTTTCACCGGGAAATCCCAGTATAATATGGGTACAGATATCCATACCCCTGCCGGTTGTCATGGCTACCGCTTCCTCCCAGCATGTGAAATCGTGCTGCCGGTTGATCCATTCCAGCGTGCTATCATAAGGCGATTCCAGTCCGTATTCGATGGAAATATAATGGTCCCTGGCCAGTGTTTCCAGATAGTCAATCTTCTCCCTGTCCACACAATCGGGACGGGTACCGATGGCGAGTCCCGCTACAGACGGATGGGAAAGTGCCTGCTGGTAGAGTTTTTTCAGCCGGGAAAGCGGCGCATAGGTATTGCTGTAAGGCTGAAAATAGGCAATAAACTTTTGGGCACCATATCGCCGGGAGAGATAAGAGATTCCCGACTCCAGCTGTTCCCGGATTTTCTGATCGGACCGGCCGGTTGGCGGGGTAAAAGCATCATTATTACAGTAGGTACAGCCACCGTATCCTTTCGAGCCGTCGCGGTTGGGACAGGTGAATCCGGCATCGATGATCACCTTCTGAAGGCGTTCGCCAAACCGGATTTTCAGATAATCCGCGTAGGCATTATACCGGCGGCTGGTTCCCCAGGGAAATATTCCGGATACTACACCTCGATGCTTTCTTATATTAACAGCCATCCCTTCCTTTCAGCATCTGTTCAAAGACAAGTTTTAATATAAACATGATTCTGTTCATACGCAATGATAAGGCATGAAAGATACCGTTGATTTTATTCCAATTGTTTACCAAATTCCCATCATATCGAACGGATACTTACCAACAGCGGGAATATCATGACCAGACCCTACTTTGACTGTCCTCTCACCCCCCTCTACAAAACCATACTTATACTTGTTTTAATTTTACTGATTATTGAATCCGGCTTTAGCCAGAGCGATAAATTTTCAGTTAAATATCCACGGGTAGTGCTCACCGATATCGGAACCAGCTTGGAGATAGAGCCCAACCCGGGTTTTTATCTGGAATATCCTGACGGCAAGGTTTTCTGCCGGATTGTCAATGAAAAGACGGGCAAAGTAATGTTTTCAGACTCTCTGAGTATCGATGCTGCCCATCCGGAACCGCTGATCATACCCGGCCTGGAAATCAAAAAATCCGGAAAAAAGGCACTGCGGGTGCAATTAGGGAAATATACTGAGACAGTTCACACCAGGGCACTTCCGGCGATCCTGAGCATCCTGCCCCCGCTTCTGGCTATCCTGCTAGCACTGGTCACCCGCCAGGTGATTGTGGCCCTGTTTTTCGGCATCTGGCTGGGCGTTACATTTCTATACGATTACAATCCCATGCTGGGATTCCTGCATACCCTGGATGAGTATATCGTCAATGCACTGGGCAGTTCCGAGCGGATCTCCATACTTATTTTCAGTCTGGTTCTGGGAGGGATGGTGGGAGTTATTTCACGTTCCGGCGGCACCCAGGGTATCGTAAAACGGCTGAGCACGCTTGCCACCTCGCCGCGCACCGGTCAGCTGGCCACCTGGGCCATGGGGGTTCTCATTTTCTTCGATGATTACGCCAACACCCTGATTGTGGGAAATACCATGCGTCCCCTTTCCGACAGGTTGCGGATCAGCCGGGAAAAACTGTCCTATCTGGTGGATTCCACCGCTGCCCCGGTAGCCAACGTCGCCATCATCTCCACCTGGATCGGCTACGAGATCAGTCTGATCAATCAGTCCTTTAATGCACTGGGCGTCACCGACAACGCCTACATTACTTTTTTGAAAACCATCCCCTACAATTTTTATCCGCTTTATGCACTATTCTTCGGTTTCCTGATTGCCTTTCTGATGAGAGATTTCGGGAGTATGTACCGGGCCGAAATGCGAACCCGCCGCAGCGGTGCGGTTCTCCGGGAAGGAGCAGTACCGATTTCCGATCTTACCGAAACCGATGTTTCAGGAGACAAAGAAATACCGCTTCGCTGGTATAACGCGCTGATACCCATTGCCGTGGTTATTCTTTC
>JAFGSO010000088.1 GCA_016934605.1 Calditrichota bacterium
GCAGGAGAGTACAGAATTTCCTGGAATGGCACAGATGAACGGGATCTACCGCTGTCATCGGGAGTCTATCTGATCCGTTTCAGCAGTGATCAGAGCCTACGGGCGATAAAAGTCGTGTTGTTAAGATAACAATAAGGCTGAAGACAAAGGGCAAAAGGTACAAGGCACTAATTGTTTGATTATTATTGATTTAGTAATTAGAACTTAGATTCGTGTTCTTTGCCCTTATCCTTTGTCCATTATCCATTTTCCATATTCCTTTATATCCTCTTCGCTTTCTCCTGCATGGTCCCCATCTTGGAATCGGACCAGTTCCACCAGTGAAGCAGCACGGGATCGTGATTTCTCTCTGAGGCATAATACACTGCGCAGCGGAAAACGTAGAGCATACAGCGGTCCACCTGTCTTCCTTGCATGATGCATATCTGACTATACAGCTGTTCCGGATCCCGATTCTTTAGATCTGAAACGGAACGGATATCCATCTCCCATAAATCCTGAGCTATTTTTGTTCCTACCCCCGGAATCCGCTGCAGGTTTTTTAAAATTTGTGTTTTACCCAAAGTCATGTTTTTGTTCTTTCCTGATTAAAAAGTTCTATACTCTCACTGCTCAATAATACCCATATCGAGTATATACCCAGTGCTGTGCCGAAGGGAATATTCAGTAAATTCAAAAATGACACTACCAGAACCACAATGCGGGCCCATTCCTTCATCCGTAAAAGTCCAACTCCCCCGATTATGGATGGTGCTGATATAATGACCAGGAAACCTGCTATTACTGTTCCCACAATTACCAGAATAGGAAAAGCTTCTTGATCACCGGACAGAATAGCACTTCCCAGAAAAACAGTAATGATCACAATGGCTCCCAATATGCCCAGTGCCCCCATGATTATATTAAGAATTCCCACAACGGTAATGTGCTGTTTCATTATCATTCTCCTTTTTTAGGAAATTATTTCCTGAAATCGGTAACATTTTCCAGGATCCATTGATATGCTGCTGCTGTCAAATGACCCGATTCAGTCATTTTTTTCTGTATTTGATTTTTTTCTTCCATTTTTTTCAGGATGATCCCGAGGGCCAGCTTGCTGATAGACCAGCTCATCAGAGAATCCCCGTATGTTTTCAAAATATCAGTCATAATTTCCTGTACAGGACGAATACCATACTCCCTCTCTTCAATTTCAATTTCAAAGTGAGACAGTCTCTGCCTGTACAAGTTATAATCAACCTGATCCAGGGCCAGTTCTGCCACCGGATTTCCGGATTTCGCCCGATTTAGCACATTGCGTGTAATCCGCCTGGTTCTACGAGCCTGAATGACTATAAATCCTGCACTCTTCAATGTTTTTACCGGATCATCCGGCAGATAATTGTACGGTTCAGACAGGTCCAGAGATGCAGGAAATTTTTGCATCATATAATTGAAATTTTTTTTATTCCATGGCATTTCGATTTCAATCCGGCTTATTCCACCCCAATCTGTAAAGCGGGTTTTACCTTTCAGTGTCAGAAACTTCTTTGAGTCCTGAAATCTCACCCGTAATGATAAATGGTCCGCCCGGAGGTGTGCCATTGGTGTATCAAAATAATAATCATACAATTCGGTCACTTTTACCGGCAAAATTCTGTAACCGGCTAAATTATCAATTTCACTCAGTTCCCGGATGATCCTATCAGGCTGAGGATTTATGATAACGAGTTTTACCTCAGATTCGGTTGATTTTTCCATATATTTGATTCTCTTAAGAGAAAACCATTAAACAAATCAGGGAAAATTTTTCAGTGGAAGTAACTGAATTACAATATCCCCGATTGTTCCCCCCGGCTGTTTTGCTCATGATCTATTTCTTAACCCTGGATGACAATATTTGATTCTAATTTGTCTGTCTTCCCTCCCCCCACTTTACTCGCGGCCAAAATCTCCTTACCAGAACCTCAGTATATATCTAAATGAAATATTATTTCTCAATGACAAGTAATCCAAACAGAATATTTTGTTTCCAAACCTAAAAAATTTGCCTGTTTGAAACCGTCCTGTAACATTAATGTAATATTGGGGCGTTAAAATAGGTGTATTCATTTTTGATTTAACTAAAACGGGAAAATTTTAAAGCGTACGGGAGAAACCAAATGGTAAAGATTTGTTTGATGAAAAAGATGTTTTGGGAGAGCAGGTTTGTCACTATTCTCTCCCTGTTTTTATTTTCAATCCTCAGTTTCCATATGCTATTTGCACAATCTGCTTATGCACAGGAATCTGCCGGTAAGGTGATCGGTAAAATCGTGGACAGCCAGACCGGTGATGATATTATCGGAGCAAATATCTATTTTGAAGGAACGAGCATCGGTGCCGCCAGTGATCTGGACGGTACTTTTCTTATTTCCACTGTTCCGCCTGGCACATATACGCTCACTGTGCAGATGATCAGTTATGCGATCCTTAAAATCACCGATTTCAAAATAAATGCTGGAGAGGTTAAAAAGATTGAGCTGACCCTCCAACCCGAAGCTTTAACCACCGAAGAGGTTGTGGTTGAGGCTCGGATGGTATTAAACAATGAAGCATCTCTGCTGAAAGAACGCCAGCGTGCCATTGCGGTAAGTGATGCCATCAGTTCGGAGGCCATCAGCCGTTCCGGAAGCAGTACCGCAGCGGATGCCATGAGTAAAGTAACCGGTGCCTCAGTAGTGGACGGGAAATATGTTTACATACGTGGTATGGGTGAGCGTTACAGCGCGACCATGCTGAACGGAGCAGAAATTCCCAGTGCCGATCCTGAGAAAAAAGCGGTTCAGATGGATATGTTTCCCTCAAATCTTTTAGACAATATTATTATAATTAAGACTTTCACTCCGGATAAACCCGGAAATTTTTCCGGTGGCATGGTGGATGTGGGGACCAAAGGATTTCCTGACAAGTATACCATGAAATTCTCTTTTGGAACGGGCTATAACTCTCAGGTAACTTTCAATACGGACTATCTTACATATCCGGGCAGCAATTCTGATTGGCTTGGAAGAGATGACGGTTATCGTGATCTTCCGGAGGCCCTTAAAGATGCACCTGTACCAGCGAATGGTGCTGATGCCAGCACCCGACGCGATCCCGAGCTTGCCAATCAGTTAGATAAAACATCAAAAGCCTTCGAACCATTCATGTCCCCTGTGCAGCAAAAAGCACCGGTGGATAAGTCTGCATCATTTTCTGTCGGAAATCAGACTCGATTACTTGGAAGACCCATTGGATATCTGGCCAGTTTATCATACAAACAGGATTACTCATTTTATGATGGCGGTCAATCGGGTCGCTGGCAGCTGGGAACGGATGTAGCCACTACAGACTCCCTCAATCCCAGAATTTTACTCAACGATACCAGGGGAAGTGAATCGGTACTGTGGGGAGGTTTATTTACGGCATCTTCAAAAATTCACGATAATCATGAAATCAGCGCGAATGTTTTCTATACGCAATCCGGAGAATCTTCTGCCCGGTACCTGAGCGGAAACTGGCCGGAACAGTTTGGTATTGATGCCACCAATGTGTTCTTTGAAACAAGGGTCTTAAGTTGGGTTGAAAGAAATCTGCAATCATACCAGCTGTCCGGTGAGCATTATTTTCAACCACTTTTTGGGATGAAACTGGACTGGCAGGGATCTTTAAGCAGAAATACACAAAATGAGCCCGATATTCGTTATTTCTCCAATCATTATGCCTACAGAAGCGATCTTGATACAACACTTTATTCCATAACACCTTCCAATTATCCTCAACCCGCCCGTTATTTCAGGGAATTGCAGGAAAATGGCAGGAATGGTGCAGTCAATATGGCCTTACCTTTCAGTAACTGGAATGGAAATCAGGGAAAGATTAAACTAGGTGGATTTTATTCCGAAAAGGACCGTGAATTTACAGAACTTCGCTATCAATATGAGCGTCCCCCTTACTTCCGCTACGCAGGTGATGCTAATGACTTCTTTTCGGATGAAAATACCGGTATCATCGATTATGACAGCACCCGCAATGAATACCGATTCGGTAATTTTATTCAGTTGTCCCCGGATCCTCGTGGCGGTGACTACAGAGGCGATGAGAAGATATCAGCGGCCTACGGGATGATCGAAATTCCGCTCACCCGGAAATTTCGTTTCATCGGAGGTACCAGATTTGAATCTACCAGAATGAATGTAAGCAGTCCGAATACATCCCTACCCGACAGTTTGAGAGCAGGCAGTCTCAACTCTGATGACTGGTTACCTTCTGTGAACATGATTTACCAGCTAACTGATAATATGAATATCCGCCTAGCCTATGGCAGAACCCTGGCACGTCCTACCCTGCGGGAAATGGCTCCCTATTCAAATTTCGAGTTTGTGAATGATTATGCTTTTACCGGAAATATTAATCTGAACCGGACACTGATTGATAATTATGATGTCCGCTGGGAATGGTTCGACCGGCCGGGAGAAATTTATGCAGTCAGTGGATTTTACAAGCTTTTTTATGATCCCATCGAGAGAACCATTATAGGTGCCAGCAGTGCGGACAATCCCGAAATCACTTATGTGAATGTAAGTCGGGGTACCGTCCTCGGTTTGGAATTCGAAGCTCGAAAAAGACTGGATGTCATTCATCGGGTTCTTAATCACTTTCATCTCGGTTTCAATTTGTCTCTGGTTCATTCGCAGGTGGATATCCCTCAGGGAAAACTGGATAAGATTATAGAAAGAGATCCCGAAAGACAGGAATTTAAAGACGACTCGCGCCCGTTGCAGGGACAGTCACCCCACCTTTTGAATCTTGATTTCGGTTATGATAACTATAAAACCGGAACAACTGCCAGCATTCAGTATAATGTTTTCGGAGACCGGCTTTCCGATGTTACCAGTGATGCCACACCCGACGTTTATGAAAAATCCCGGGATATCCTCAATTTTATTGCATCACAGAAATTATTTGCCGGTTTGTCGATGCAATTGAAAGCACGGAATATCCTCAACTCTTCCATTCGTTTTGTTCATGAATACAAGGGTGTGGAATATGTCCGGAAGGAATACAAAATTGGCCGCGAATTCTCGATTGGAATCAGTTATGACATGTTTTAAGAACAGTACTGTTTTTAAACCGGGACCGGCTGGATTGTTTAAGCAACTGTAATATGGAAATACAATTTATAAAAAACTAAACCAAGTCACTTTGTAAGGAGGTCTTATGCGTTCTATTTTTTTACGAATTCTTCCAATATTGTTTCTGCCGGTTCTGGTATTTGCCCAGTCAGTGATCACAGTAAATGATAGCTGGATAGGAACCGGCGATAACAAAACTATGACATCCAACAATATTTATTTATTGGATGGATCTGTGTTTGTGGAGGACGGAGCGGTACTGAATATTGAACCGGGAACGGTGATAAAGGGGAAAGAAACTCACACCACCGGTGACAATGCCAGTGCTCTGATAATCGCCCGTGGCGGGAAAATCTTTGCGAGCGGGACGCCAAGCCAGCCCATCGTTTTTACCGCCGAATCGGATGATGTGAGTGATCCCAACGACCTGACGGTTGATGACCGTGGTCTGTGGGGTGGTGTAATTCTGCTGGGTTATGCCGAGATCAATACCACCACCGGTGTGGGACAGATCGAGGGTATTCCCTCCACCGAACCCCGCGGTGCCTACGGCGGCGGCCATGCAACTCCCAATGATGATGACAATTCCGGTGTGCTGCGTTATGTGTCGATTCGTCACGGTGGAGCCGAGATCGGATCCGGAAACGAGATCAACGGTCTGACCATGGGTGCTGTTGGTCGCGGAACCACGATTGAGCATATTGAGGTATTGAGTAATCTGGATGATGGATATGAGTGGTTTGGCGGGACGGTGAACTGTAAATATCTGGTATCGGCTTTTGTGGGCGACGATGATTTTGATTATGATGAAGGCTGGCGGGGTATGGGTCAGTTCTGGTTTGCGGTGAAGGATCCGCTGTTAGGCGGTGGGCGGGTGGCCGAGCAGGACGGTGGAACCGATCCGGAAGATGGTACCCCCTATGCCATTCCGATGATTTCGAATGTGACCTACATCGGTGCCGGTGTGAATAACTTTCCGCAGGGGGACGGCGCCGAGCTGATGATATTCCGTGACAATGCGGGTGGTAAGTATTACAACAGTATTTTTACCGATTACAATGGTGCCAACGGTGGTAAGGGTATCACGGTAGAGGATTTGACGACCGGCGAGGACAGTCGGGCGCGTTTGGAAGCGGGTGATCTGAGGCTGGTGAACAATATCTGGTGGAATTTTGCAGCGGGAAACAGCCTGGCTCAGTTTGCGCCGCAGCAGTTTGTGGCCGATTCACTGGCAGCGACCGGTAATCAGATTGTAGATCCCCAGCTGAGCAGCATCAGCCGGACCAACGACGGCGGTCTGGATCCCCGTCCCAATGCGGCAGGACCGGCTGCCAGTGGTGCCGCTGCTACAGTTCCGGCCGATCCGTTCTTCAGCAATGTGGATTACTATGGCGCCTTCCATCCTACTGCTCC
>JAFGSO010000500.1 GCA_016934605.1 Calditrichota bacterium
GAATAATAGCCTCAGAGCACACAGAGAACACAGAGACAAAGATCAATGTATGGTATAATGATGTGAATGTTTGTGAATTAACCAGGCCAGATTTGTTTTAAAGTTGCTGTTCTCAGATCTGATCGGTAAAACTCATGATTTTATATAACTGCTTCATTTTTTTTCTTTTTTCTTTTTTCTTTTTTCTTTGGAGTGGTTTCTCCTCATGTCTCCGGTATCCGTGGTACATGAACATCCAGGAAGGTGGAGAGCACAGAAAGATAAAATATGGCAGGGCATATTCAGATTGAAAATAGTGACTTAAACAGGCTGAGGAAATAATATCACAGGAAAATTCTGCATACCTGTACCTTAATTTCTTCTGTTATTTTGCCTCTTTTTTCATTAATATAGTGCAATTCTTGAGCGAAATTCACGGTTCAAACTGGATTTTTATATACCAAATGTCCCTTTAGTATGAAAAATCTGAATAATAGCCGGATTCCGGACGAATCCATATCCAAAAATCCCATTGCCCGCCTGTTTCAGCACTCCGCTATCTATTCGCTCAGTACCTCTGTTCAGCGCCTGCAGGGATTGATAATGACGCCTATTTACACCAGCGCTATATATCTCCCTGAGATGAGTGAATACGGTAATTATGGACTCATTTATACCTTCATCGCTTTCATGAACTTTGTTTATCTCTACGGAATGGACTCGGCCTTTTTACGGTACTTCTTTCTTGGAAAATCAGACCGGAAAACTGTTTTTTCCACCACTTTCTTTACACTTCTGATAAGTGGCCTGGTTACCAGTCTGCTGCTGATAATTTTTGCCAATCCTGTATCCAGATTCATCCTTTTTTCGCCCGAGCTGGGAGAATTTATCAGACTGGCCGCTCTGATTCTCTTTATCGATTCACTGGGTAACCTGCCCTACCTGATACTCCGCTCGGAAGAACGTCCGGTCAGTTTTACGGTATTCAGAATGATGCGCTTTGTTATTGAACTGCTTTTGAATATTCTCTTTGTGGTACTCCTGCGAAAGGGCGTTCATGGAATTTTGTATGCAAATATTCTGGCTGCGTTTATTAATCTGGTAATCATGTTACCTTATACCGGACGTTATCTTTCCATGAAATTCGATCGTTCTCTGTTAACAGAAATGGTACGGTTCGGTTTACCCTTCCTTCCCAATGGTATCGCGTTCATGACAATTGAAATGGTTGACCGTTTTCTGGTAACTGACTTTTTGGGAAAGGAGGTTGTGGCATTTTATCATGCCAATTATAAATTTGCCACAATCCTGTTGTTGCTCATCATCGGATTTCGCAATGCCTGGCAACCATTCTTTCTGAAGATTTCGAAAGAAAAAGATGCACCCATTATTTACGCACGCGTTCTGAATTACTACCTTCTGGCAGCTGCGATAGTGGTGGTATTTGTTACCCTTTTTATCCGGGATCTTCTGACAATTCGATATTTTGATGCTTTTTACCTGCTCGATCCGCGTTACTGGACAGGCATTATATTTATTCCGATGATTATCCTGTCCTACTATTTCTATGGCGTGTACGTCATATTCACGCCGGCTTTTTATATCAAGAAGAAAAGTTCCTACATGATAATTTTTACCGGCACAGGAGCAGCTCTGAATATTATTCTTAATTTCTGGCTCCTGCCGGCGATCGGAATCTGGGGTGCAGTTGTAGCCACCGTGGCTGCCTATGCTGTGATGATGGTATCCATCATTTTATTCGCCCAAAAAATATATCCCATACCTGTTCGGATTTTGAATTTTTTGTGGCTTTTTCTGATCATTGGTCTGGTCTATCTCTGTTATTATATTATAGATCTGAATATTTGGTTGCGGATGATTCTGTTTCTGTTATTCTTGGCAGTTTCCTGGAATATAGTGCTTTCCTTTCCGGAAAAAGCCACCATAAAAGAAAAAATAACAAATCTGGTCAAGATAAAATAATGCCGATCAAGAAATCCAAACTGGCTGTGGCTATCATGTGGCATCAGCATCAGCCGTATTACAAAAACGGAAGCGGTGTATACCGGATGCCATGGGTTCGCTTTCATGGGACAAAGGATTATCTGGATATGGTCATGCTTCTGCGTGAATTTCCGGATGTCAAGCAGAATTATAATCTGGTGCCGTCTTTACTTTTCCAGATCGAAGATTATGCCCGCCGTGATGCTAAAGATACTGTATGGGAGCTGTCAGAAAAACCGGCTGATCATCTCACGGCTGAAGAGAAAAGGCAGATTCTGGATAAATTCTTCATCATCAATGTCAATAATATGATAAGACCTTACAAAAGATATTATGAATTATATCTTAAATACAAAAATCTGCCCGGAAATACGGATGATAACAACTCTTTAAATTATTTTTCATCTGAAGATTACAGGGATCTTCAGATGTGGTACAATCTCGCCTGGATTGGAGTGGAATCCCGCAAACGACCTGAGCTTGAAAAACTATTCAGGAAAGGGCGGGGATTTTCCGAGGCAGACAAAAAAATTCTGTTCGGATCTATAAAGGAAATTTTATCACAAATAGTCCCGGAATTAAAAAAACTCTGGGAGTCCGATCAGATTGAACTCAGTACATCCCCTTATTATCACCCGATTCTGCCCTTGTTGTGCGACAATTACATTGCCAAGGAATCATCCCCGTATATTTCCCTTCCCCGAAGCCACTTTCAATATCCTGATGATGCGGAAGAACAGGTAGAGAAGGGCCTTCAGTATTTCGAGAAACTATTCGGACGAAGACCGGAAGGAATGTGGCCTTCAGAAGGAAGCGTAAGCATGGAAGCGCTGGAAATAATTGCACGACAGGGAATTAATTGGGCGGCCACCGATGAGGGAATCCTGGCGAATACCCTGAAAAGCAAATATGCCCAGCACAAGATTTATCAGCCATATCTACTTAATACCGGAAAGAATTCTTTGAATCTGTTTTTCAGAGATCATTATTTATCCGATGCCATCGGATTTGTCTACAGTAACTGGCCTTATGAGCAGGCGGTATCGGATTTCATGAACCGCTTGCATGCCATTCGAAAACTGATAGTTGAGAAATATGGAGAAAAAGATATCTCAAAATTTGTGATTCCGATTATTCTGGACGGTGAAAATTGCTGGGAATATTACGATTCAGATGGCAAACCGTTTCTTCGAGAATTGTATGAAGCTATCTCAGAGGATCATCTGATTGAAAGTGTGACCTTCGGAGATATGCTTAAGCGCAATAAACATCCGGAAAAGTTGACATCGTTATATCCCGGCTCATGGATTAACAGTAATTTTAATATCTGGATTGGAGCCGAGGAAGACAACAGATCGTGGGATGTGCTTTATCAGACCCGGGAATTTCTGGTTGCACGACAGAATGAAGGTATGCATTCCGAGGAAACGATTAAAAGTGCCTGGGAAAAGATTTATATTGCGGAGGGATCTGACTGGAATTGGTGGTATGGTGAAGAACATTCTTCAGAAAATGACATGGAGTTCGATTCACTCTACCGGGAACACCTGATGGAAGTATATCGCCTGCTGGATCATGATATACCGGCAGCTCTTTATCAGACTATTAAGAAACGGCATTTCGACCGCTTCGAAAGTACCATGCCTAAAAATTTCATTCATCCGGTGCTGGATGGAAAGTCTTCTAATTTCTATGAATGGGTGGGAGCAGCCGTTTATGATATCCAGAATTCAGTTCAGTCCTCAATGCATCAGGTTACCCGAATAGCCGATAAAATTTATGTAGGATTTAATGCTGAAAATCTTTATCTGCGGCTGGATTTTTTTAATAAACCGGATCCGATGCTGGACTTCGTTCTCGCCATTAAAAGGCCTCGTACTATTACCGTCGTATTGACGCCTCTACGGGGGATTATGGAAAAATATGAGATGGAAGATGGAATCCAGAAAAAAACAAATCTGAAACCGGATTTCAAAATGAATAAAATCCTGGAAATGGGGATTCCTTTTAAAGAACTTGAGATAAAAGCAGGAGACATCATCGGATTTCAGATGTTGATTAAACAGGCCGGTAAACTTCTGGAAGAATTTCCTAATATGAATCTGATTGAATTACAGGTTCCGGACAAAGATTTTGATCTGATCGAGTGGTCGGTATAATAACCGCGTGGTCCATTTTCACAATGGGATATTTTATGGATATATCTTTGCATCTGTCCACTGCCTCTGCCGAAAGGTTCGATAGTCTTTTCCAGTATTACTCAAGGAAATATGAACTGGAACAGCTTTCACTGAAGCTTGCCGGCAGGGAATTTAAAATCTATCACATCAGGGATATCGATCCGCTTCTGGAAGAACTGATTGGCCTTGGACCGGAGAGCCCGGAAATGAGAGATGAGAGATTGCCGTACTGGGCAGAATTGTGGCCGGCAGCAATCGGTTTGTCTCAATTTATTCTGGAAAATTCCGTTTTGTGCGGAAACCAAACCGCTATCGAGCTGGGTTGTGGCGTCGGACTTGCTGGAATTGCTGCTGCATCTCTGGGAGCGGAAGTCATGATCTCAGATTACCAGAAAGATGCACTTGCTCTGGCGGAGTTGAACTGGATTATTAATATCGGCAGATCCCCACAGGCTATTCGGATGGACTGGAGAAATCTAACCATTCAGGAAAAATTTGATAACGTGATTGCATCAGATATTGTTTACGAAGAAAGATTTTTTCATCCTATTATCAATAATTTCA